>JAHEMB010000213.1:4229-6660 GCA_024643915.1 Rhodothermaceae bacterium
GAGGGCCTCGGGTTGGTCCTGTGGCGGAGCCCCGCCCGTTCGCACCGCAGGCGGGGTGGCAGGCACAGCTTCTACGGACGCCGCCTCCGGCGCTTCCGCAACAGCCTGCTCGGCCGCCTTCTTCGGAGCCATGCGGCGGATGAGTTCGTCGGTGGTGTTGGCGTAGTCGCGAGCGCCGCGCGAGTAGGGATCGTGCTCGAAGACGGTGGTGCCGTTGCCGTGGGAGATGGAAAGGGCGGTAGAGGTGCGGATGATACCGTCCATCACCTGATCGCCGTAGCGCTTGCGGAGGTAGCTGCGGTAGCGGAAGTGGCTGCGCTTGCGGGCGTCCACCTGGGTAAAGAGAAAATGCGGGGTTTTCAGACCCGGATTGAGGCGCTTTTGCACCATCAGGGCCGTCTGGTTCGTCTGCTCCGCTCCTAGCACGGGCTGGTACTCGGGCGTGACGGGGATAAGCACATGCTGGCTGGCCACCAGGGCGTTGAGGCTGAAGACGGTGACGGCCGCCGCCGTATCGAACAACACCACGTCGTAATCGAGACCTGCTTCGAGCGCCTCTTTGGTCCAGAGCACGTCCGTGGGCTTGTTGAGGCGGCGCATGATGCGCGTCATCGCGGTGGAGGACGGCAACAGATCGAAGCTCTTCAGCGGCGTCACGGGCACATCGCGCAGCGCCGTCTCTTGGTCGAAGAGCATAAGCGTCGAGGCCTCTTCTGCCGGCTCCGGCGCCCCCAGCATCCGCGAGAGGAAGCCCTGCGGGTCGAGATCGACGACGAGGACGCGGTAGCCGGTCAGCCCGAGCGCAGCGGCGGTGTGGATGACGGTGGTCGTCTTCCCCGTGCCGCCCTTATGGTTACAGATGGTCAGTGCGATCATGCCCGTAGGCGCCAATGGAACGTGAGATGGCGCGGGCAAGTTAGCCCGCGCCGCTGCCCCTGTCAAATCAATTTCCTGCGCCGTCGCCCGGCGCGCGTCGCTCCGAGGCGACTTCCTGTGCCGAAAATCCTCGTCCTGACCCGCTACGACCGGCAAGGCGCCAGCAGCCGCCTCCGCTTCCTGCAATACCTGCCGTTCCTCAACGAAAACGGCCTCGAAACGACCGTCGCGCCCCTTCTCCCCTCCGACTACCTGCCGCTGTTCTATGCAACGGGACGTGCGCCCTGGCGCGCCCTGGCCGAAGGCTACCTCCGCCGGCTCCTCACCCTGCTGCGGGCAAACCGATACGACGCGCTCTGGATCGAGAAAGAGTTGCTGCCGTTCTTTCCCGCATGGTTCGAACAGGCCCTCACCGGCCTGCCCTACGTGGTCGATTACGACGACGCCACGTTCCACACCTACGACCTGCACCCCTCCCCCGTCGTACGGCGGTTGTTGGGGAATAAAATCGACCGTGTGATGCGGCACGCGGCCCTCGTCGTGGCCGGCAATGGGTATCTCGCCGAGCGGGCGCAACGAGCGGGTGCCACCCGCGTGGAGGTGCTCCCTACCGTCGTCGACCTCGCCCGCTATCCGCACCGTCCCGCACCTTCCGAGGAGCCGTTCACAGTCGGCTGGGTGGGCAGCCCAACGACGCTGCGCTACCTCAGGAACATCGAGCCGGCGTTGCATCGGCTGCATCGGGAGCGGCCCTTCCGCCTCGTCGTGGTGGGCGCCGACCCGGTCGGGTTTAGGGGGCTGGACGTGACGGCCCGCCCCTGGCACGAGGCCACGGAGGCCGCCGAGATTGGTGGCTTCGACGTGGGGGTGATGCCGCTGGAGGACGGGCCCTGGGAGCGCGGCAAGTGCGGCTACAAACTCATCCAGTACATGGCCTGCGGCGTCCCCGTCGTGGCCAGCCCCGTCGGCGTCAACCCCGAGATCATGCGGCACAGCCACGACGGATTCCTGGCTGAGGGCGAGGGGACGTGGGTGGAAGCGTTGGAGAAGCTGCGCCAGGATCGGCAGGCGCGGGGGGAGATGGGGGCGGCGGCGCGGCAGCGCGTCGCGCAGCACTTTTCGCTCGCGGTGGCGGCGCCCCGGTTACTGGAGATGCTTCAGGAGGCGGTTGGCGCAGCGCGGAGGGCTTCCTCGTAGATCGCCTCGTAGCACGCCAGCACGTTGTGCAGGTCGAAGGGCTGCATGAGGCGGCGGCCGGCGAGGCCCAGGGCGGCGGCCTCTTCTGGATGATCGGCGAGGAAGCCCAGGGCTTCGGCCAGCCCGGCCACGTCGCCTACGCCCACTAGGAAGCCGCACGCGGGCGACACTAACTCGCGCAGCCCCCGGATGTCAGCGCCGACGACGGGCGTCTCCAGGCAGAGCGACTCCATCACGCTACGCGGCAGACCCTCACGCTCCGAGGGTAGCACCGACGCCCGCGCCGCGCGGCCCAGCTTCTCGAAAGTGAGCGCCAGTTGATAGAGGAGGAGGTCTTCGGGAATCGCCGAGCCGCCGC
>JAHEMB010000214.1 GCA_024643915.1 Rhodothermaceae bacterium
GCTCCAGCTCATCATGGAAGACGTCTTCCGGGCCATGATCCGCAAGCGCTACGGCGCCGACGAGGCCTTCGAAGTCATCTTCAACCCTGACCACGGCGACATCCAGATCCTCCACATCCGCGAGGTGGTGGACAATTACGACATGGAGGACCCCGTCACCCAGATCGAAGTGGAGGACGCGAAGCTCATCGACGAGGACTTCGAGGTGGAGGACGAGGTCGCCAGCGAGGTGGACGTGACCGATTTCGGGCGGCGCGCCGTGATGACCGCCCGGCAGACCTTTAGCCAGCGCATCCGCGACATCGAGAAGGACAACATCTTCGAAGAATACTCCGAGCTGGTCGGAGAGATCGTCGTCGGTGAGATCTACCAGACGCGCCGGAAGGAGGTGCTCGTCATCCATAACAAGGTGGAGCTGTTGCTGCCGCGCGAGGAGCAGATCTACAAGGATCGCTATCGCAAGGGCGACATGATCCGTGCCGTCATCAAGTCCGTTGAGCGCGACGCCGGGGGCAACCCGCAGATCATCATCAGCCGGGCCGCGCCGCTCTTCATGGAGCGCCTCTTCGAACTTGAAGTGCCTGAGATTTACGACGGCATCGTCGAGATCAAGCGGATCGTGCGCGAGCCGGGCGACCGCGCCAAGGTGGCCGTCGTCAGCCACGACGAGCGCATCGACCCGGTGGGCGCGTGCGTGGGCATGAAGGGCGTCCGCATCCACGCCGTCGTTCGGGAGCTGGCCAACGAGAACATCGATGTGTTGCAGTACAGCGACGAGCCGCACGATCTCATCAAACGCGCCCTCTCGCCGGCCAAGCCCGTTTCGGTGATCATCAACGACGAACTCGACCCGCCGCGCGCCAAGGTGGTCGTCCGCGCCGACGAGGTCAGCCAGGCCATCGGGCGCGGCGGCATCAACATCCGCCTCGCCTCGCACCTGACCCGCTACGAACTCGACGTTTACCGCGAAATCTCCGAGGATGAGGAGGACATTGAGATCGGCGAGTTCGGCGACGAGCTGGCGGCCGAGACGGTGCAGCGCCTCCGTGACATCGGCTGCGACTCGGCCAAGGCCGTCCTTGAGCTTTCGCCTGAGGAGTTGATGCGCCGCTCCGGCCTCGACGAGGAAACGGCACACCGCGTCCTCGCTGTCATCAAAGCCGAGTTTGAGGAAACCGAGCAAGAAGAGGAGGAGGAAGTCAAAGTCGAGTTTGAGGAAAGTGAACAGGAAGAGGAGGGGGAGGTCAAAGTCGAAGAGTAAACCCCAAAGAAAAGGTAAAGCGCGCGGGCGCTGACGAAGGGCCGGCAGGGATCCTGCTTCGGGGCTTTCTCGTCCAAGGGTCCGCGCATTTAAGCTTCCCGATGTAGCCGGGCGCGCTGGTTGTCTAACGATTTTGTTTTTACATGCCTACGACGCAGACGAAATTTAAGAAGGTCAGGCTGTTCAAGGTCTCGCGAGAGCTCAACGTGGCGGTGGATACGCTCGTTGAGCACTTGCAGGAAGAGGGCTTTACCGAAGCCCTGACCGGAAAGGGCCTCAACGCGGCGATCACCGACGAGGAAGCGTATTACGAGCTTCTCGAAGCGTTCGCGGCGGACAAGGCGGCAGCGAGCCGCGTGGCCGAGCGCCGCGCCGCCCGCCGGGCCGAACTCGACGACACAGTGCCCGAGGAGGATGTACTCCAGGAGGCCGCGCCCGAAGAGGTCGAAGCGCCGGAGGCGGTCGAAGAGACGCCCGAGCCGGAAGCCGCCCCTGAGCCGGAGCCCGTCGAAGAAGCGCCTGCGCCCGAGCCTGTAGCCGAGGCGCCGGTGCCCGAGGTCGTTGAACCCGCGCCTGCGCCCGAGCCGGAACCACCCGTCGAGGCCGAAGCCGAGGTCGCGGAGGAAGCGGCGCCGGAAGCGGTGGAGGCCGATAGGGAGGCCGAAGCGCCTGTGGCCGAAGCCGAGGTCGCCGAGCCCGTCGCCGAGGAGTCGCCCGCCGAGGTAACGGCAGCGGACGAAGCCGCCCCGGTTGAGGCGGTGGCCGAGGAAGCAGCGGAAGACGACGAGGCCATCGCTGAGGCCGAGGGGGCCGAGCTGGAACCTGAAAGCCTGCTTACCGCCGACCGCTACAAGCTCACCGGTACCAAGGTCGTCGGTAAGGTCGATCTCGCGTCGATAGAAGAGCAGGACCCGAACCGCAAGCGCAAACGCAAGCGGAAACGGAAAAAAGCAGCCTCGACCGACGAAGGCGTCGTCGAGATCGACAAGTCCGTCCAGGGCCCGGCGAAGAAAAAGAAGAAGAAGAAAAAGACGGCCGTAGACGAGGCCGCCGTCGAGCAGACCTTGCAGGAGACGCTGCGGGAGCTGGAGATGGGCGCCAACCGCGTTCGGCAGCGCCGCCGCCGCCGCCGTCGCGAGCGCCACGCCGAGGCGCGCGAACGCGACATGGAGTTGGAGGAGGAGCGGAGCAACGTCCTTCGCGTCACCGAGTTCGTCTCCACCGGCGAGCTGGCCAACCTGATGGACGTGGCCGTCAACGACGTCATCTCGACGCTCTTCAGCGCCGGCATGATCGTCTCGATCAACCAGCGGCTCGACGCCGACACCATCACCATCGTGGCCGACGAGTACGGCTACGATGTCGAGTTCATCACCGAATTCGGCGCGGACGACATCTTCATCGCAGAGGATGCCCCGGAGGACCTAGCGGCCCGCGCCCCGGTCGTCACGGTGATGGGCCACGTCGATCACGGCAAGACGTCCCTCCTCGATTACATCCGCCGCGCCAACGTGGTGGCGGGCGAGGCGGGCGGCATCACGCAGCACATCGGCGCCTACCACGTCGAACTGCCCGACGAGCGCAAGATCACGTTCCTCGACACGCCGGGCCACGAGGCCTTTACTGCCATGCGCGCCCGTGGCGCCCAGGCCACCGATGTGGTGATCCTCGTGGTGGCCGCCGACGATGCGGTGATGCCCCAGACGGTAGAGGCCATTAACCACGCCAAGGCCGCCGGCGTGCCCATCGTCGTCGCCATCAACAAGATTGACAAGCCCGAAGCGAACACGCAGCGGGTGATGCAGCAGCTCTCCGAGCAGGGCGTACTCGTCGAGGCCTACGGCGGTGAGGTGCAGAGCGCCCAGGTCTCTGCCAAGACGGGCGAGGGCATCGACGATCTGCTCGAAAAAGTGCTGTTGCAGGCCGAACTGCTCGAACTGAAGGCCAACGCCAACCGCAACGCCGTCGGCATCGTTATCGAGAGCCGGCTGGAAAAAGGGCGAGGCAACGTCGCCACGGTCCTCGTGCAGAACGGCACGCTCGAAGTGGGCGAGACGTTCGTGGCGGGCATCTTCAGCGGCCGCGTCCGCGCCATGTTTGACGAGCGGGACAACCGCGTGACGGAAGCAGGGCCGTCCATCCCTGCCCTCGTGCTCGGCTTCGAAGGCTCGCCTGAGGTGGGCGACCAGTTCGTCGTGCTCGATGACGAACGCGAGGCCCGCGACATCGCGCAGAAGCGCCAGCAGATCCACCGCGAGCAGGCCCTGCGCCAGCGCAAGCACATCACCCTCGACGAGATCGGCCGCCGCCTCGCCCTGGGCGATTTCCAGGAGCTCAACCTCATTATCAAGGCTGACGTGGGCGGCTCGGTCGAAGCCCTCGGCGACTCGCTCATGAAGCTGAGTACCGAAGAGGTGCAGGTCAACATCATCCACAGCGGCGTGGGCGCTATCACCGAGAGCGACGTGATGCTGGCTTCGGCCTCCGACGCCGTCATCATCGGCTTCCAGGTGCGTCCCATGGCGGGCGCCCGCATCCTGGCCGAGCGCGAGGAGATCGACATCCGCACCTACTCGGTCATTTACAACGCCATCGAAGAGGTGCGCGATGCGCTCGAAGGCCTCCTCTCGCCCGAAGAGAGCGAGAAGACGCTCGGCACGGTGGAGATCCGCGAGATGTTCAAGGTGCCTAAGATCGGCACGGCCGCCGGCTGTTACGTGGTCGAGGGCCGGATCAACCGCAATGATAAGATCCGCCTCATCCGCGAGGGTGTGGTCATCTACCAGGGCCGCCTCGCCTCGCTCAAGCGTTTCAAGGATGACGTGAAAGAGGTGCAGAGCGGCTATGAGTGTGGCCTCTCCATCGAGAACTACAACGACATCAAGGTCGGCGACGAGGTCGAGGCCTTTGAGATCGTCGAGACGCGCCGCAAGCTGGAAGTCTGATTCAATTGCGGAATGCGGATTGTGGAGTGCGGATTGGGTGCTTCAAGCGCCAACTTTGCCCGTAGCATGCAATCCGCATTTCCTTCAGGACTGGCTTCACCATTTCGCAATCCCAAATCCGCAATCGAATGAGTATTCGCACGGAACGGGTCGCCAAGCTTTTTCAGCGGGAGGTGGCAGACATACTGATCACCGAGTTTTCGGAACAGATCCAGCCGATGGTCACCGTCACCGGCGCGCGGGTGACGAAGGACCTCTCCGTTGCCTATGTTTACGTCAGCGTCTTTGGCACGACGAAGCCAGAGCGGCAGGCCGCGTTCCAGCATCTCCAGGAATTGACGCCGCAGATCCGTACGGCGCTCGCCCGGCGCATCCGCCACCAGGTCCGCTCTATCCCCGAGCTGAAATTCTTCCTCGACGAGTCGCTCCAGCAAGCGCGCAAGCTGGACGACATCTTCGACCGCATCCGCGAAGAACGCGAGCGCCGGCCCGACGCGGAGTGAGTCGGAGAGCCGGAGACAGAGAGAGCCGGCGATTGCCAACCACCAGATCGGCGTATCGATCAAAGAATGAAGAACAAGAAATCGAAGGTTACCGAAGGAATTGTTGATTGGAGAAGGGAACGGCCACACCCTCAACATTCAACAATTCCTGTTCTGCATTCGCCATTCAAAAAGAAGCTGCCTGAGATCGCGCAAATCACCCACGTCCTTATCTTCGACTTCCCGCCTCCCCAGCTTTGGCAACTTTTAGCCGGGTGTGGTGTCTTCCTTGGACCCAGCGCGCCGGCACTTTCTACCCTTCCTGCCGATGTTCACCGACGACAAGGCCCTGATTGAGGCGTTTCAGGCGGGCGACGAGTTCGCGTTCGTCTCGCTTTACAACCGTCATAAGAACGCTGTCTTCGGCTTCTGTCTGAAGATGCTGCTGGACCGCGCCCTGGCGCAGGATGTGATGCAGGAGACGTTCCTCCGCGTCTACGAGAACCGCGAGCGGCTCATGAGCGCGACTTCGTTTCGGTCGTGGCTCTTCACCATCGCCCGCAACCAGTGCCTGAACCAGCTCCGCCGCACGCGCCGCCACGTCGTTTTCGATGAGCAGGAGGAGGATGCCTTGCCGGTACGCCTCGCCGAGGGGCCGATGGCCGAGCTCGAGAAGAGTGAGCAGGTGGAACTGGTGACGCATTTCCTCGGCCAACTCAAGCCCGATTACCGTGAGGTGCTGATCCTGCGCGAGTACCAAAACCTTTCGTACGACGAGATCGCCGCCATCACACGATCCACGCTCAGCGCCGTCAAGTCGCGCCTCTTCAAGGCGCGGCGCAAGCTGGCCGATTATATGGAGCCCCTCGTGCAGCCGGCGCCCCAGCCTGTCCCGGCGGCGGAGAAACCCAAAGGCTGAACTACGATCCATCCCGCGAACAGACGACGGATCTTTCCGATAGAATGATGCACGACGCGATCCCCCGCCTCCAGCCCGATGCGCCGCGCTGTACGGACAGCATGGAGGAACTCCTCAATCTCTACGTCGATGGCGAGCTCTCCTTTGCGCAGCAGCCGGCGCTTTTCGCGCACCTGGCCGCGTGCGCCCCGTGCCGTCGCACCCTCGACAGCGTGCTGCGCTTCCGCCGCATCAGCCGGCAGGAGCACCTGGCCGTGCCCCCGGCGGTAGACGACGAGTTCATGAAACGCCTCGCCGAGCGCCGCCACATGAGCCGGGGCGCCGACCGCGAGGTGGCGCGGCGTCCGCTCTGGCAGGCCCGCACGCCCGTCTCGCTCCGCGTGGCCGTGGCGGCGGCGGTCCTCGTCTTCCTGACGGGCCTCCTGCTGCCGCTCAGCCAGCAGCCTGTCCAGGCCGCCCGCCTCGTCATCGGGCAACAGGAGCAGGTCGAGCTGGCGGCCTACCGCGATGCCGACGCCGTCTACGTCTTCTACCCCGGCCTCACGGTGGAGGCGGCACCGGACGACGAACCGGCCCTCGAATCGCTCTAACCCGCTGTCCGGTCTTTTCCAGGGCGTGTCTCGTCGCCGGGGCACGCCTTTTCTTTTTGCGATTTGCACAGGGGAGGTGGATCGAAGGGCGCGGACGAAGGATAGAAAAAGGCGCGGGGAGGGCCGAGCCGCGATGCGTATCTTCGCTGCCTTCCCCGTATTGACCTGAATGCCTGAACATTACGCCCAAGCATAAATGCCAGTGACGAACAGTGTTCGCGTCCGATTCGCGCCCAGCCCGACCGGGCTCCTCCATATCGGCGGGCTCAGGACGGCCCTCTACAATTATCTCTTTGCCCGTAAGGTCGGCGGTACGTTCATCCTCCGCATCGAGGACACGGACCGGGAGCGCTACGTGGAGGTGGCCGAGCCGGACATCCTCGCCTCGCTGGCGTGGGCCGGGCTAGGCTACGACGAGGGGCCGGAGGTGGGCGGGCCGAACGCGC
>JAHEMB010000215.1 GCA_024643915.1 Rhodothermaceae bacterium
CGTAGTGGGCGCGGTTGAGGTGGTCCGGCACGATCAGGTACCCCTCCTCTACGTACGACGGCACGAGGCCCACCTCTTCCAACAGTAGGTTTTCCTCGACGAACTCGAAGACTGTCCGCCCTTCCTCAATGGCGTCGCGGAACTGCGGCATGGCCCACTGGATCAGGTCTTCGACGTGGCTCATCTCCTTCATGTCCGGCTTCTCATAGATCACCGACTGCGTCTCCGGGTCGATATCCTTGATGCGGCCCGGCAGGGCGTCGCGCAGGCCGTCGAGGCGCTGCACCACCGTCTGGAGTGTACCGTAGAGTTGGATCAGCTCGCCGAGGTGCGGATAGATGACATTCTGCTGAAACGCCTGCCGCGCCGTTTGCAGTCCGTTCAGGACGCGGTACTGCGCGCTCTCGAAATCGTGGCCGGCGCTCAGAAACAGATCGAGGGTCAACGTCGCCATGACTTCTGCTATGGTTGGTGAGGAGGACAACACGAAGACGCGCTTGCGCTAATGCCTCTGAGGCAAAGCCAGCGCCAAATGCCTGTGTTTGTATCGGTTATCTAGGCGAACGGGTTAAAAGCAGCCTCCAACCGGGGAGGAATGAGGTGTGGATGATGAAAACAAATGATCGTCCAACCGTCCTCTCGTTCAACCGTCCGTACCTTCCCCGTTACACTTCACGTTTCCTTAGTACACAGAATGCCGTACCTTTTTTCCCGAACAGCCTTATCAGTTAAACCAATGTTGCAATGCTCGCGCGCCTTCTTTCAGCCGTTTTCTGCCTGATCCTCGGTCTTGCCGCCTGCCGCACACAGCAACCGCGGCCCGCCCCGGCGGTGGCCTACCTGATTTCCACAGCCACGGCCGGCCTCGGCCTGCCCTTCTCGGAAGCGGTGCGCGTGGGCAACCTCCTTTTCCTCTCCGGTCAGATCGGTAATAGGCCGGGAACGCTTGAACTGGCGCCGGGAGGCATCCAGGGCGAGATGCAGCAAACGATGGAGAACATCCGCCGCATCCTGGAAGCCAATGGCTCCTCGCTCGACGAGGTGGTCAAGTGCACCGTCATGCTGGACGACATCGGCGAGTGGCCTGATGCCAACGCGGTCTACGTCACCTTCTTCCAGAACAACCTCCCCGCCCGCAGCGCCTTCGGCGCCGACGGCCTCGCCCTGGGTGCCCGTGTCGAGGTCGAGTGCATTGCTACGGTTGGAGTGAGTGGCGAGTAGCGGGCGGGAGAAGAGCGAATAGAGGGAGGGAATGCGCCCATTCGCTCTTCACCATTCGCCACTCACGCTCATGAGCCACGCCGGGTAACTGAAGGAGTCGGTGGAGGCGAGCGAGGGCGGGTCGCCGTGGTGGAAGACGTGGGCGGCGGTGCGATGAAGCATTTCGTGCAGGCGGTCTTCGTCGCCATAGGACTCGAAGCAGAGGCTCCAGAAAACCTGCCTCCCCGCTTCCACCTGCGATAGTTCCACCTCACAGCCGCTTGCCGGCGCCTCGCTTCCCGAAACCCTCCGCACCTGCCCGTCCTCCTCCACCTGGTAAGCGAGCAGGCGGCGCGTTTTGGCGACGGCCAGCCAGCGCTCATCGTTTGCTGCCTCCCCGCCCTGCACGGCGAAGCTCCACTTGCGCCACCGCTCCTCCTGCCCGATGATGCGCGGGTGCAGTGCGGCCTTCATACCCTCCGCATCGCGCCGCTTCACCTCAAGCTGCCCCTCGCGCAGCTTCACATTGAGCGCTGGACCGGTGGGGCACAAGTAGCGATCCGTACGCGTCGCAGCCGTCGGCTCGCCCTCAGCCAGCCCGGCAAACCACGCCGCCACGTGGTCAGGGATCGGCCCCGCTAGGAACCAGCGGACCTCGGCAGTTGCTCTCATGGCATCTTTTTGTTTACTATTTGAGGTCCAGACAAATGCCTGCCCTCTCTCCGGCTCCCCAACTCTCCGGCTCTCCGACTCCCCAGCCCGTCCTTATCCTGCAAAGAAGACCAAACGGGCCGCGTTCCACCGAAACAGACGCCGCGCCGTTACGTTCGTTCAACGCTTTTTGCCCACCCATCCACTGCCCTAGAATCTCTTGGCTGAACTCGACCTCTCTGCCCCACCGCAAGCACCGGGAAATCTCTCGTGGACACCGCAGGACGCTGAGCGGCTGTACCACGTTGCGGCCTGGGGCTCCGGCTTCTTTTCGATCAACCGGGCGGGGCACGTGAGCGTCTGCCCCACGCCTGAGCGAGACCTGGAGATCGACCTCTTTGAGGTGGTCGAGCACCTGCGGGCGCGTGGCGCGGCCTTCCCCCTCCTGCTGCGGTTTCAGGATCTGCTGAAGGCGCGCGTGGTGCACCTCAACGAAGCTTTTCGCGCGGCCATAGAGGCAGCAGGGTACGCGGGGCGCTACCAGAGCGTCTTTCCCATCAAGGTCAACCAACTCCGCGAGGTCGTCGAGGAGATCATCGAGGCGGGGCGGCCCTATGGCAACGGGCTCGAGTGCGGCTCGAAAGCCGAGCTCGTCGCCACCCTGCCTTATCTGGATGACGACGCGATGCCGCTCCTCTGCAACGGCGCTAAGGATGCAGACATGATGGCCCTCCTGCTAGCCGGACGGCAACTCGGCAAGAACGTCCTGCCGGTGGTGGAGCGCTACGAAGAGTTCGACCTGCTGAGCCGCCTGCACGGGGAGATGGAGGCCGACGGCGCACAGATCGATCTCCAGTTCGGCGCGCGCGTAAGGCTCTCCACCACGGGTGCCGGTCTCTGGGCCGAGAGCGGCGGCGAGAACTCGAAGTTCGGCCTGTCCCTCAGCGAACTCCTCCGCCTCGTCGAAACGCTCGAAGCTGAAGGACAGACCAGCGCGTTTCGACTGCTGCACTTCCACCTCGGCAGCCAGATCGCCGACGCCCAGACGGTGCGGCAGGCCGTGCAGGAGGCGGGCCGCATCTACGCGCGCCTGCGCCGCCGCGGCCTCCCTCTCGAATATTTCGACGTGGGGGGCGGGCTGGGCGTGCCCTACGAGGCCGGCAACCCCGAAGCCCTCGGCCACATCAATTATCGGCTGGAGGACTATGCGCGCGTCATCGTCGCCTCGCTCAAGGCCGTGTGTGACGACGAAGGCGTGCCCCACCCGACGATTATCTCCGAGAGCGGGCGCGCCATCACCGCGCACCACTCGGTGCTCGTCGTGGAGGTGGCGGGCACGCGGACGAAGGAAGGCGTCGAAGCCGGTGAGGCGGCCGACGGGATGCATCCGGCTGTGCGAGAGCTGCGCGCCCTCCTCGATCCCCTTGAAGAAGCGTCCCCGGCGAACCACAGCGAGGACCGCGCCGGGCTGCTCCAGGGAGCCCTCGACGCCGCCGAGGCCATGCGGGGACAACTGCGCAGCCTGTTCCGCACCGGCCAGCTTACGCTCGAAGAAAAAGCCCTCGGCGACCGGCTCTACTGGGCGATCTGCCGGCGGCTCCTCGCGCACACTCGCCCTCTGCCTTCCGACCAGCTTTCCGACGACCTGAAACGCCTCGACGGCCTCCTCGTCGATCATTACCTCTGCAACTTCTCCGTCTTCCGGTCGATGATCGACCACTGGGCCATTGGGCAACGCTTCCCTGTGATGCCCCTCCACCGCCTCGACGAAGAACCCACCGAGCGCGGCCTCCTCGTCGATCTCACGTGCGACTCCGACGGCAAGGTGGCGAAATTCGTTGCGCCAGAGGGCGACAAGCGCTGCCTGGAACTCCACCCCTTCCGCCCCGGCGCGCCCTACTACCTCGGCCTTTTCCTGATGGGCGCCTACCAGGACGTGATGGGCGACGCCCACAACCTCTTCGGCCACCCCGCCGAGGCCCACGTCTACGCCGACGCCAACGAGCCCGGCAACTTCTACGTCGAAGAAATGATCGACGGCACGAGCGTGCAGGCCCAACTCGCCCTCGTCCAATATTACCCGAACGACTTGGAGCGCCGCATGAACGCACTCTTGCAGGAGAAGGTAAAGGCCGGGCAGGTGCGCCCGAAACAGGGCGTGGCCCTCCTGGGCCAATACCGCCGCCTCTTCCGCGCCCTCACGTATCTAGATCTGTGAAGTCGGCGGCGTGCTGCGCGGGCAAGAGCAGAAAGAGCGGTCAGCCGTCAGCTTTCCTCTTTTCAGTAAGCTCACCCAAGCTGTGCGCTCTTCGGAGGGACACGGAGAGAGGGAGACACGGAGACGCGGCGCTCTGTTTTTTCACCGTGTCGCCCCTTCGCCGCGTCCCCGCGCCGCCTCAGACAAAGTGCCAGATCAACACGTCACAACTTGGGTTAAGCCAACCGCTGACGCCAGCCCGCTCTCCGCCGGCTACGCATCGCCTGCTTTGGCCTGAAGGAGCAGGTCGCTATAGGAAACGGAAACGAGCGCCTCGGACGGCAGGTTGAAAAGATCGAGGTAGTGCTCGCATTGCTCCTGCAAACGCGCCTTCCCGAGCGTCCCCTCGGCATCGATGGCCTCGATCTCGACGAAGCGGCCGAGATCGGCTACCATGTCGAGGTGGAACTTGACGTTGTCGATGAAGAAGATCTCGCGCCGCTTATCCACCACCACGCGCACGCCGAGCGCCTGCGCCAGCATTGCCTGGAGAGCGCTGCCGGGCTGGGGGTGGTAAAGCAGCACACGCGACGGCTTCGGCGTGGGCTGGTCGGTGCGGTCGTAGCAGATGAGGGCGTTCTCGATGTTGCCCTCCCGCCACTTCATCCGCCCCCGGCTGACGTGGTAATAGGTGTCAATCTGGTGGTCCTCCCCCACGAAGCGGGCGTTCTCGTGACGCAGCAGGCGGCGGATGCGGTCGTGCTCGGCGCACCGTGCCTTGATTTCGACGATAAGCATGGGGGCCTCGCTGGGATGGCAGGGGGACGACGTGTTGGTGCAAGAAACGAAACGTTAACAGAAAGACACAAACGGACAGAATCATACCCCGCGAGCCGCTGATACAAACTATCGTAGTCCGCCCACTGTAACCGCCCCCTGCGATGATCGAAATGCTTGTCCTGATCGTGGGAGTCATGCCCCTCTTCGTCGGGCTCTACGCGATCAAACTCATCCGCCGGAGCGACGACGAAGGCTCCGGCGACCCCCCGCCGCCGCCCCAGCCCGAGCCGCCGCTGCCGCTCCTCCCTCCCTCCCTGGAACCGCGACGACCGCACCGCCCGCAGAGCCGCCGCGACGACCGCACCCCCGTCGCCTGTACGCCCCTCCGCAGCACGAGCTGGCCCCGCGTACCCAGGTGCTGAACCCCGACACTTTGCCTGCCAGGATGGAAGCCCAGCACTCTATAGCCGGCACGGCGCTCCGCCTCCTCCAGGGCGATCTTACAGAGGCCAGGGTGGATGCCGTGGTGAACGCAGCCAACAGCAGCCTGATGGGCGGCGGCGGCGTGGACGGCGCCCTTCACCGGCGCGGCGGCCCGGCCATCCGGGAGGCATGTACAACCATCCGTCGCGAACAGTATCCCGACGGCCTGCCCACCGGCGAGGCGGTCACCACCACGGCGGGCGACCTGCCGGCCCGGCACGTCATTCACACCGTCGGCCCAGTGTGGCGCGGTGGCGGGCAGGGCGAAGCCCAGACGCTGGCGAACGCCTACCGCCATTCGCTCGAACAAGCACGCGCGCACGGCCTCCGCACCGTCGCCTTCCCCTCCATCAGCACCGGCGCGTACGGCTACCCCATCGACCAGGCTGCCCGCGTGGCCCTCACCACGGTGACCGATTCCCTGCGCCGGCACGCCGGCGCCTTCGACGAGGTGCAATTCGTCCTCTTCTCTCGAGCCGACTTCGATACATACCGGCAGGCGCTCGAAGCGCTCGGTTAGCGGCCTCCGGCCTGCGGTTGACAGCCGCCCACAGCGTGGCGTATGTTGGCGGCGAAGAGCTAGGGGTGCCCCGATGCCGGGGCTGAGAGCAGACCCTCCGCACCTGATCCGGTTCGTCCCGGCGTAGGAAAGCTCGCTTCCGTGATGGTTGGCTCCTCTTCGCGCGCTGCCCGGCAGCCCGTGGCTCTTCTTCGCCCCCTTCTCATCCAGCCAACCCCTGCCCTCGTCATGGAAAAGATCCGCCTCGGCCTCGAATGGTTTTTGAACCCGGACCACGTCCCCCTCCTCGTCGCCCAGGAAAAAGGCTGGTTTAAAGAGGCCGGCCTCGATGTGGAGGTGGTCGAGCCGGAGGCCCACCTCGACGCCGTCTCCGAGATCGAGCGGGGCGAGATGGAGGTGGCCATCACGGAGCCGATCCACCTGGTGGAGGACCGCGCCGAGGGGCGGCCCGTCGTCGGCTTCGCGCGCTTTCTGCACACGAACGGCGGGGTGATGTATTTCCGTGAACGCGGCATCGAGCGGCCCCGCGACATGGCGGGCAAGCGCATCCAGTACCCCGGCGCCCCCGGCCCCGGTGGCCCCGCCATCGTCGCTACCATGGTCGAGCATGACGGTGGCACGGCCGACCTCGACGCCTTCACGCCCATCAATAACAGTTTCTACCACACCGACGCCCTCGCCGAGGACAAGGCCGACGTCGCCACGCTCGTCTTCTACAATTTCGAACTCGTCGAGGCGCGCCACCGGGGGTTCGACGCGGGCTTTTTCGCGCTCAAGGACTGGGGCGTTCCGGACTTCTGCCAGC
>JAHEMB010000216.1 GCA_024643915.1 Rhodothermaceae bacterium
AGCGCGCCGTCCTCAGGATTGCCGACGAACTCGACCGCGATGCTGGCCTTCGACGGCGTGTTGTCTTGCAGGAAGGGCGTTAAATAATTGCTGTTGTTGAGGGCCGCCCCCCGCGTGACGGTGATGTTGCCGCTGCCGACGACGTTGGCGCCGAAGGCGAGGTCGTTGTAGTTGAGGTAGACCTGCGTATCGCCCAGCCGCGTGCCTTCCTCGCCCGCCCGCACCATCACGTCGAAGACAAGGCGGCCATTGACGATGACGCAGTTCTCAAACGTAAAGGTCAGGCCGGTCGGCGCCGGGGTCAGGGGCTCGTTCTTGGAATCGGTGGCGATGACGGGGGTGTAGGTCGTCATCTGGTCGTCGTGGTACTGCTGGCCGTCCATCAACGTCTCGTCGAAACCCAGGCCGGCGGATTCGCTGCCGTTCTGGATGGGAAACGAGACGCGGAGGAGCGTGATGGGGGTGGTGGGAAGCGCGATCCCCTGCCCCTCCGTCCCGGTGTACTCAATGGCGAGGCTGACTTTCGAGGCGGTGTTGTCGTTGATGATGGGCTGCGCGTACCTGCCGTTGCCGGCTAGGAGGGCGCCAAGCGAAGCGGAAGCGCCGGAAGCCACGCCGCTGCCGAAGCCCAGCTCATTGTAATCGATGTAGACCTGCGTATCGCCCAGGAAGGTGCCGGCGGCGGTGGCGCGCACCTGCACGTCGAACGAGAAGGTGTTGCCGTTGATGTCGCAGTTGGCAAAGAGAAACTCGATGCCCGTCGTCGCGTCGGCCATCTGCTCGTTGGCGCTATCGACGGCGCTCACGAGGTTAACGACGAGGTCGTCGGCGCTCTTCTGGAGGCCGGCCATCATCAGGCCGTCGAAGCTCAGGCCGCTGCTTTGCTCCGGATTGGCGATGGGCAGCGTTACCCGCATCAGGGCGACGGGCCGGCCTTCGAGCAGCACGCCATCCGAGGAGACGCCGACGAAATCCATCGCCAGGGCGAGCTTCGCGGGGCCGACGTCCGTGGCCACCGGGTCGTTGTAGTAGCCGCCCTCGTAGAAAGCCGGGCCGGGCCGGGCCGTGGCGCCATCGGCGGCGAAGGTGCCGAAGCCGAGGGCGTTGTAGTCGAAGACGACCTGCGTGTCCCCCACGCGGAGTTGATCGCCGTCGACCATCACGTCGAACGTGAGCGTCTGATCGGCTACGACGAGGTGGTCGAAGGTGAACGTCAGGCCGTTGCCCTGCGCATAAGCCGTCGTCGGCAGGAGGAGCGCGGCGAGCACGAAAAGGGCGCGCAGGCGGGCGAAGAAGGTGAGGGTCGTCATCGTGAAGAACGAGGCTAGGATGAGGGGCCGGGAGGAGGCCGAGACGGGCGTGCGGGCCCTGGAACCCGGCCGCCCCCTCGCAGCGGAGAGGCATGGAGGGGGCGGCGAGGCTCTGAAGGAGCAGTCGGGCTAGTCGATCTGTGAACCGAGGCCGACGTTGGGCCGCCAGACGACGTTCTTGTCCGAGGTCTGCACCTGCCCGTTGAGGTTGAAGTCGGCGCTGCGGTAGCCGGCCAGGCCGACCTCGTTGCGCCAGTTGACGTTCTTGTCGTCGTTCTGAATCTGGCCGTCGGCATCGGCGTCGCCGCCGTAGAGGCCGTAGACACCGCTTTCGAGCTGCTTCATCGGCTGCGTGCCGAAGGCCTGCCCCTGCCCCGTCGTGAAGTCTTGCGTCAGCGTCGAGCCGCTCGGGCTCAGGGCGTTGGCGGACATCACCGGCAGGTGGTTGCGGTGGCGAACGACGACGTAGAGCGCGCCGCCGGGGGCCGTCGTGAAGGCCGGCAGGCTGGTGCCGTCGAGGTCCACGAGGCTGCCGTCGTTCTTCAGGAAGACGGCGCGGCGGGCCACGGTCGAGGCCGCATCGGTGCCCGTGCGCAGTTCCAGCAGCACCCAGTCGACAATCGTCGGGTGGTTGACGAAGAAGCTCGCATCGACGCTCTCCGAGCCGTCGTAGTCCATCGGCGTGCCGTCGAAAGCCGGGTCGCTGTAGGGCTGGTCGGTCGGCAGGTCGCCGCGGCCGTTGAGCGTGGTAAGCATCCGGTCGCTCCCCTCGTCATACGGCCCTTCGATGAAGATGCGGGCATCGACGCTCGTGATAAGCGGCTCGGTGTTGGTGACGCACGTACGGGCGTCGTCGGTGGACGGCCCGGCGAACTCGCTGGCCGAAGCCGAGGCCGTGTTGATCACGCAGCCCGCATCGACGAACTCGACGTCATCGACCCACCAGCCGACCTCCGGCACGAGTAGATCCGTAAACATCCGGAAGCGGATGAGCACGCTCTGCCCGGCGAAGGAGGTCAGGTCCACTTCGGTCTGGATGTGGCAGTTGGCGTCGGCATCGGGGAAGGTGCAGCTGTCGCCGTTGAAGAACGAGCCGTTGTAGCCGTTCTTCGTCATCTTCGGCCCCAGGTCGGACCAGTTCGCGCCGCCGTCGGTCGAGATCTCGACGTAGCCGCCGTCGAAGCCCAGCTCCGTCTGGAACTTGTGCCAGAAGGTGAGCATCGGCGTGCCGGTGGACCCGATTGGGTTGCCGTTGTCCTCGGCCGGCAGGGCAATGGCGGTGTTGAGCGTGAGGTACTGGTTGTTGTCCGTGGCGAAGTCCTGGGCGAACCAGGCGGCGAAGGGGCTGTGGGCGCCCGACGAGGCCGGCTCGTAGACCCACTGCACGCCGGGCACGTCGCTCGTCGAGGTCCAGTTGACGCCACCGTTTTCCATGTCATCCGTGAAGAGGACGGGGGAGTGGACGCCGCCGTCGATGGCAACCTGGAAGGTGCAGTTCCGCGTGGCCCCGGCGATGATGGTGCCGGGATCGAAAGTGACGGTGGTGCCGTCGAACGTGCCGTTGCAATTGCTCTCGGCGCTGCCGGCGACGTAGCTCGTCCGCTCGGGCAGGGTGTCGGTTAGTTGGACGTTGGTAAGCGCGTTGGCGAACTCATTCGTCGCGCTCAGGGTGTAGGTCAGCACGTCGCCGGCCACCGTCGTGGCCTTATCCACTTTCTTCGCGAGGCGGAGCTGCGGGGCGCACTGCGGCGGCAGGTCGAAGTGGTCCTCGTAGACGCCGGCCTGGGCGCTGTAGCCCAGCCCGCGCCGCGCGAAGGCGTTCCAGACGACGCATTCGTCCTGCCCCCCCGCCGCCACGGCGGCAGCCACAATGCCGTCGCGCATGTCGATGAAGGTGGGGCTGCACGGCGTCATCTTCATCCCGTCGACGATGAGCTGCATAGCGAGGTTATTACCCCCGTTGCCGCTGTAGACGTCCGGATCGAAGCCGTCGCGGTCCACCAGGTCCCAGACGAGTTCCCACATCATCGTGGCCCAGAGGAAGCCAACACCGTGCGGAATCGAAAGGCTGCCCCCGGCATTCTGCAGGTCGCTGTAGAGGAAGGGATTGGTGGCAAAGTCCGTGGAGTAGGGGGCGGGCCGGATGCCGCCCCCGGTGAAGGGATCCTGGAACGTGGAGTAGTTGCCGATGCCTTTGGCGGTGGTGCGCGTGTCGCCGGCCTTCATCGTCAGCATGAGGGCGGCCCAGTCGCTCCAGCCTTCACCGCCCTGCTCGTTGCCCCCCAGGCAGGCGTTGGCCGGACCGGCGACGAGGCGGGTCGAGACGCTGTGGTGGTATTCGTGGGCGATGATGCCGTTATCGAAGTCACCATCGCGGAAGGGCACGAAGTTGGGATCCTCACGTAGCGTGGCGTTGACGGTGGTGCTCGCATCGATCACGGCGCGGATGGTAAGGCCGTCGGTATTGCCAACCATCGCCGAGGGGATGGTGACGCCTTCACAGCCGGCAGTGCAACCCATCACGATGGGGCCTTCTCCGGGATTCTGGGTGTAGATGATCGCTCCGATGGCACCGGAAAGTTGGGCGCTGAGCACCTTCTCAGCGAAGCTGCACGTGCCGCGCTTGATGAAGGCGATCTTTCCGTTCATCTGGGCGGCGTTGGCATAGGCCAGCGGCGAGGGGGCCGCGCCGGCATTGAGGCCGCACCCTTCGTCGGGGCTGCCAGCAGCGCCAAGGCCGGTGTTGGCGACGGCGAGAACGAGGTCAGCGGTCTCCCCCATTGGGCGCGGACCGAAAGCGGCGGGCAGGGAATTCTTCACCCCGGCGATACCGGCCGGGCTGTTGATCTCCACGGGCGATTGACCACCGGGCGGCGTCCACAGAAACATCTGCATACGGGGCGGGACGCCGTCTTGCAGGGTAAGCTGGTTGGCGTTGTTCTGTCCGCCGCCGTCCTGCGCCTGCGCCAGCACGCCGTCGCTTCCCAGGCCACCGCGCCCGAAGTTGGTCTGCTGCATATTGCCGCTTTGCTCGTCGAACCCGTACTGGTAGAACACATCGTGCATGATGTTATTCATGTAGAACAGGTTGACGGCGGCCGCATGGCCATAGGCTGTCGGCTGGTCGCTGAAATCGAGGTCATAGTTGACGAGGAGGCTGGTGTTGCTCGTGGTGAAGTTGCGCGAGACGCCGTCGTCGGGGCTGGGGCCGGCTTCGGTGCCGAGGCTGTCCAGGTAGGCCCAGACGTTGTTGCCGCGCGTGGTGGTGTAGACGGAGGTGCCGTCGTCGTGCCAGCCGTTGGTGGCGGCGCGCGGGCCGGCCTGGGAAATGAGGCTGGCTTCACTGACGACGTCGCGCTGTGTGGCGGGGCCGAGCGGCGCCTCGCCCGCATGGACCGGGCTCTCGTCGGGGATGGGGTAGACTTCGTACTGGCCGTCGCTCGTCGGCATCCCGGCGCCCTGCCCAGAGGAAGCCGGTTGATAGGCGGCCTTTTCAGCGGCGTACTTGGCGCGGAGCAGCTCGCGCACCTCCTCGTTCGTGCGCCAGTTGGGCGTGTCGGTCACCACCGGCGTGAAGCCGAAATCGTCGTGGACGACGAGGTCCTGTTGCACAAGCGTCTCGCCCGACCGGGCATCGACGAGGGCGCGCCAGTAGTGCTGTTGGTCGAGTTCGTAGATCTCGACGTGCCAGGCCAGGCGGACGGAGCCGTTGTCCTGGGGTACGTAGACGAGGCGGGCCGGGATGGGCTCGAGCGAAATGCCGGCGGTGGAGAGCGTCATCTCCTGGGCCGGACCGCCCTTCGACGCCGTCATCACGAGCGGCTCGCTAATCGGCAGGGCCAGGTCGAAGGCGACGTTTTCGACGGCGGCCTGCACCGACAATGAAGGCGACGCCGTATTCACGCGCGCCGCCAGCTTGGATTCGAAGCGATTGGATACGTACACCACTTGGTCGCCCTTAAGGTGTACGCTCAACACACCCTCATAGACCTCGATGCCGTTGTGGCGCTGGGTCAGGTAGAGGTGCGTCACGCCGTTGTGGTCGTCCGTGTAGCGGGCGGTGACGACGGCGCCGGAAAGGTCCTCGCTCGTGAGTTGGTAGGTGGAGCGGTTCGCCTCCAGGTACTGGAGGGCCGTGGCGAGGTCGCGCTGCTGGGCGTGGGCGAGGAAAGGAACAAGCAGCAGAGCCAGCGGCAGAAGCAGACGTTTCATGATGAGACGGGGATGCCTGAGTTAGAGGATCAACAGGCATCACGGTCACATCCATGCAGCTACCAGCCTGTCGCCCGCCGAGGAGAGGACGGGTTCGTTGCAGGCAAGGTATCTGGGAATGCCCTGTGGCCGATAGTCGGCCCAGGCTGACTTTATCGTCGGACGCCGCCGTTTATTCTCGTCCGTCGCTGTCCTAGCCCGGTGTCGGTCGTCGTCCTACGATGTGTCCGTTTCCGTCCGATGGATATAGGGCCGTTTGTCCTACAGCGAGACGTCCCCGGGCGCACGCACCGCTTCGGAGAATAAGCGCGAAGAATGGGCCGGCTAGAAGCGCCCTCCCCCATTTTATCTTTCAAGAAATCGCCGCTGACGTGAGACTGGAAGCGCTTCCGAATAAACCGGGAGTGAAGTAGCACGAGGAAATGACGGCGCCGCCCCTGTAGGCAAGAGCGTGTGCCCCGCGTAGGACAAGACCAGGGCCACGCCGGCTGAAACGCAGGGGCGAATGGCACGATTATTCCCGGACAACACGCCCCGAACGTGGGGCAACCGCAGGCCGGCAGCGGAAGCGGACCACACCGCCGCCCCCGCGACGGGCCAGACCTTCGCCCGCGCCCGCGGCTCAAATGGGCGTACGTGTCTTACGAAGCGCCCCTGCCAGGCGGCCCTGCCAGGCGGCCCTGCCAGGCGGCCCTGCCAGACGGCCCTCAGAGCCAGAAGCTGAAGTAGAGATAGATGATCAGGACGAGCGCCAGCACAACGGTGGTGCCGATTATTTCCGGCCTGAGCGAGCGCGTTTCCGCCGACGGCGCCGGCCCCTGCCCCGTTCGTTTCTGCCTGGCCCGCGTCGACTCGTACGTCAGTCCCTCCACCTTCTCCGCCGACGGCGCTGCCGTAGCATAGGAGATAACGATGATCAGGATCACGCTGATGAGGAAGAGCACCCCGGCAAAGTAGTAGCCGTTGAAGGCGCCCACCGCCCCCAGCATCCCCGTGTCCGCCATCGTGCCGCTTTGCACCAGGGTCTGGAGCGTCAGCTTGATCATGCCCAGCACAAACCCCACCACGAGCCCCCAGAAGGCCCC
>JAHEMB010000217.1 GCA_024643915.1 Rhodothermaceae bacterium
CACCTCTGGTACCGTCGCATCCTACCCACCACGCTGTACATCATATTACGTCATAGGTCGAACCATGAAACCATACATTCGCCCCTGGATACCGGTGCTTCTCTGCGTATGGATGCCGTTGGCCGTCACGCTGGTCACCGAACGCACCTACGCGCAAGATGCTTCGCTGGTTGTCTTCGAGGCGCCGCTCACAGGGGTTTTCGACGGCCAAACGCTTCGCAAGGGAACCGCTCTGGGCACCCTCGACGGCAAC
Organism: Rhodothermaceae bacterium; assembly: GCA_024643915.1. Taxonomy (GTDB): domain Bacteria; phylum Bacteroidota; class Rhodothermia; order Rhodothermales; family JAHEMB01; genus JAHEMB01. The sequence goes on from JAHEMB010000217.1 coordinate 254, forward strand.
GCCCTGCAACTCCTCGTCACGTTCGATGGACTCCGTATCCCATGGGGCCAGATAGATCTCTACCACGGCGATCCCAGCAACGGGGGCACGCCCTTCAAGAACCTGGCCCTCCTGATCTACTATCCGGAAGCCCTCGGCGGCGGGGTCAACGACACGGTGACGCTGACACAAGAACAGGTACAGGCGCTCCACAAGGGCTTCTTCTACATCCGGGTCAGCATGGCGACGGCCCTGCCTGATGATGCGCTGACCGGACAGTTGCAGGGGCTGTCTTTATCGGAGCCCACCCTAATGGCGTCACGGCTCTCCCATATAAGCCAGGGGTACCCCGTCGCCCGAGGCAGCCTGCAAGCCTTCATGACCGGCGATGCCTTGCGGGTGGTTGGCTTCTTCAACGCCCTCTCCTCGGACTGGCAGCGGATCACCCTGTACCGCGGCCGACACGGTGCCGAAGGGACGGCCGTCGCAATGATCTACCGCCCCCCAGGTACGGCTGTCTTCTTCGCCGGGTTTGACCAGACCTTCCCCGTGGAGAACGGATGGGCGGAGGATTTCCGCGACGGGCTGTTCTACGTCGAGGTCGATGCCAGCCGGGCGAGTGACAAGCTCCGGGGACGCCTCCTCTCCACCACGAACCAGGCCCCCAACGCTTCGGCGATCACCTCGCCGACCGACGGGGAAACCATCGTCATCGGCGGCACCGGCGGCGGCGGCGCTGAAGATCCTGACGTATACCTGGGCACCATCACCTTGGCACCGGTAGACGATCCAGACGGCAACGCGGTCGCCTATCTGTGGCAGGCTTCCCTCCGCCCTGGCTTCGGCAGCATCGAGACGGTTACCTTCGACCTCGGCGTTGACAGCACCCGCATACCCCTCACCGTCGCCTATGCCGCGGCGCTCTTCGACACGCTCTCAGGCCGGCAGCCCGGCAACATCCTGCTCGACACCCCAGTGGAGGTCTACCACCGGGTAGTCACGACGGACGGCTCCCACTACACCGTAGGAGAGGCCGTTAAGACAACCTTCATTCGGGGGAAGGTTACCGCGAACGAGCCGGCGCACGTCCTGCCCGGCGCCCTGGCGCTCCAGGGAAACTACCCCAACCCCTTCAACCCATCGACTACGATCACTTTCGACCTCGCATCTCACGCCGAGGTCGCCCTCGAAGTCTTCGATGTGATGGGGCGGCGCGTGCTGGCCTTGTCGCCCCGGCCGATGGCAGCGGGCAAGGGACAACGGATCGAGGTCGATGCCTCCGCGCTTGCTTCGGGCACGTACCTCTACCGGGTGGTCGTACGAACCCCTTCAGCCGTCCTCATGGATAGCGGCCATATGACGCTGCTTAGATGACCGCGTGACCGCGCTGCCGGAGCGGCTATCAGCTTCCCCTTTCTCTTCTTGCAGCCTGACCGCAGCCGGCGCGCCCCGTCTCAACACGGGCAGGCGTGGAGCGAGAAGACTTCGCCGAAGACAGGGTGGAGGTCGGCCTCCAGGCCCAGCGCGAGGCGCGCCGCCGCGCCTTCCAGGGCCGCCTCGCCGGGGCCGGGCGGCATCGGCCAGTGCAGCACCACATCGTTGAGGCCGTCGCGCAGCCGCACCGCCGGAATCCGCAATCTAGCCGTTCGCCAGCCTGCTCCCACTTCCACCGCGCCCGCCGCCTGCCCGTTGATCGTTATGGAAACAGGTGCGGGCGTGCGTGGCGGCAGGCCCTCGGGCGCAGGCAGGCGCGCCGTGAGGGTGAGGTCGACGGCCCGCGTGGCGTCTTCGATGAAACAGAAGCGGGAGACGGGCCAGGGCGCCCGATAGAACGCCCGCTCCGTCAGGTCCGCGGACGGCATCAGGTCCGGGTAGAACTGTTCGAGCGGCTCACGCAGATAGAACGGCGGCCAGGCCAGCTCGGCCCCTGTCGCCGGCAGCCGGCGCGCTCGCAGCAAACGCCCGATCTCGGCCCGCGCCCCTTGCCCGGCCACCGCCAGGACGGCCTCGATCACGTCGGCGTCGAGGTGGTCGTAGTGCCAGCCGTGCTGGTAGGTGAGGCAGTAGGGCGAGGCGAGGTTGTGCCGCCCGGCCTCGGTCAGGGCGGGAGGGCAGGGTGTCAGGCGCGCCGCCACCAGGTTCACCATCGCCGCCTCCACACCGGGCGAGGCCCCAAGGGCGGCCCGGCACCAGTGCGCCAGGATCTCCTGCCGCGATCCCACCGCCGTCAGCCGGTGCGCCGTGTGGACCGCCGCGCCGAACTTCGCAGCAGCATCAGCCGCCGGGTCGACGGCAGGCAGCGGCAAACGGCGGACGAGCGTGGGCCAGTCTGGCGCCTCCGCGCCCAGACAGCGCAGCAACTCCACCGCCGTCGCCGCCATCGCCACGTGCATGCCCTCCACCGTCAGGTGGCAGTAATCCAGAAAAAGCCGCCTGCCCGGCAGAGGCGTGCCGGTATGTTGAGCGAAGATCTCGGGCAGGTCCACCACCCCAAAGCCATGCTGGCGGGCGGCCCGCCGCTGCAAGCCCTGCGCCAGGGGCGCGGCCTGCGGCGCGCTCAGGAACCCCAGCGTCGCGTACTGGGCGGCGTCGATCTCTCCCCGGCTGGCGGCCTCCGCCCGGGCCGGGTCGCCCGCGCCCGTGTGGGCCTGTGCCAGCAGCCGGAAGGAGGTCGGGCAGGTGGCCCCGTCAAGGTCGCTCATTGTCTGGGCTTGTCTAGCGGCGGCCTCCCATTCGCCCCGCGCCAGGCGGTCCCGCGCCTCGGCGTAGCAGCCATACCAGCGCGCCGTGTCCGCGCCGGGCAGCCACACCACCGGCTGCCGTGTCTCCCAGTCCGCCAGGTTGGCTTCGGGGATGACGAGGACCACGGGGATGGACGCGGCCCCGGCGAGGGCGGCAATCCGGGCGAGCGTGGCAGCGGCTTTGTGGAGCACCTGCCGCGCAGCCTGCTCGATGGGACCCACCACGCCCGCCTCGCCCAGCGCCGCGCCGTAGGCCAGCCGCGCCCGCACCGAGGGCGCGTAGGGCGAGACGTAGGGCGTCTCCAGGAGCGTCCAGTTGTTGCCCGCGAAGAGTACCAGGGCATCCGGACGGAGCTGCATCGCTTGGACCGCGGTCGTCGCAAGGGCGTCGAGCGTCTCGTTCGTCCGCGCCAGGTCGATCACCTCGTAGCCGTCGCCCCCGCTCGCGGCGCAGAGGTGCCGTTCCAGCACGTGGGCCGGCGTCAGATGCGGGGCGTAGAGATACCCCGCCGCCACGGACTCGCCGAAGAAACACACCCGCCGCTTGCCCGGCTCCTTTGCCGCCGGGATCTGCCGGCGTGCGGCGTAATGATCGCCCATGGGCCCAGGCGCAGGCCGCTCGAAAACAAGGGCGCCCTCGTCCACCTGGGGCTGCCAGATGCTGATGGGTTGCGGCCCATCCGGCGATGGCTCCGGAGGCGGTGCGGTTTCCTCCGCATCGAAGAAGCCTTCCTGTTGTTGTTGTCGCACCGCGCGCAGCCCCTCCGGCGTGCCCAGGGCCGCCGCCTGCACGTCCCACCAGGGGCGGGTGTTGCTTTCAGGGGTATCAAAAGGGTCGGGGGTCATGCTGCTCGCGTTCTGCCTGCTGTCCTCGGCGCCGGTAATCTTGCTCAAACAAACGTGTAAAGGTTTTCTTCGAGGGCGCTGCGGGGACGGGCGAAGGGGGAGCGGGCGGGAAGAGGCGGGGCCTCGACGAGCGCTTCCCAGCCCGCCGGCAACGACGCCCGCTCGATCAGGAAATCCTCCAGGACGAGCGCCTCGAAGCCCGCCCGCGCCAGGCACCCGAGCGCGTCCGCCGGCGTGCAGACGATGGGCTCCCCGCGCACGTTGAACGAGGTGTTCAGGAGAAGGGGGCAGCCGGTGCGCCGGTAAAAAGCCTCCAGGAGGGCCGCAAAGCGCGGCTGCCGGGCCGGGTCCACCGTCTGGGGCCGCGCCGAGCCGTCGATGTGGGTGATGGCGGGCAGGGCCAGGGGCGAGGTGACGCGGCATGTCTCCAGCATGAACGGGGCCGCGTGGTCGAGGTAGAAATGGTCCCCTGCGTGGGCGGCTAGGACGCTCGGCGCGAACGGCCTGAACCCTTCGCGTTGCTTGACGAGCCGGTTGAGCCGGTCGCGGACGCCGGGATCCATCGGGTTGGCGAGGAGGCTGCGGGCGCCGAGGGCGCGCGGGCCGAATTCCATCGCGCCGTGAAACCAGCCCACCACCTGCCCCTGCACCAACCGATCCACGACAGCCTCCAGCAAGCCGGCCTCCTTGTTTCGGAAGTTATGGGCGGGCAGGCCCGTCGCCGCCAGCCAGGTCGCCACGTCTTCCGTCGCATAGCGCGGACCAAGGAAGGCGTCGGGGAGGGGCGCCGTCGGGGGACGCAGCCCCGTCAACTGGGTGTGAGCGAGGGCCGCCGCGCCCAGGCAGCCCCCCGCGTCGCCCGGCGCAGGCGGAACGAAGAGCCGCGCAAACGGCCCTTCGCGAGCGATCCGCCCGATGGCCACGGCGTTGAGCGCCACGCCCCCCGCCAGGCACAGGTTCTCCGAATCCACCCGCCCGGCCAGATAGCGCACCTTCCCCAGCATCATCTCCTCCACCACCTGTTGCAGGCTTCGCGCCACGTCGCAGTGGAAGGCGTCCAGGGGACCGCCCGGTGAGCGGGGCGGGGCGCCGAAGAGGTCGCACAATGCCGGGGTGAACATGCCGCGCCCACGCACGAAATCGAAATACGCCATCGCCAGGGTGTACTGCCCCGCCGGCCCGTTGTGGACGAGCGCCCGGACCTGGTCCACGTACCGGGGCGTGCCGTACGGCGCCAGCCCCATCACCTTGTACTCGCCGTTGTTCACCCGAAAGCCGAGGTAGGCGGTAAGGGTGGCGTAGAGCAGGCCGAGAGAGTGCGGAAAGTGGACCTCCTCAAAGAGATCGAGCGTGCCGCCGTCGGCGCGGCCGTAGGCCGTCGTAGCCCACTCGCCCACGCCGTCGAAGGTGAGGAGGGCGGCGTCGGCGAAACCGGAGAAGAAGAAGGCACTCGCGGCGTGCGACCGGTGATGATCGAAGAAGAGGAGAGGGCCGTCGTAGCCCAGCCGTTCGCGGATCATCCGTTCGGGCTGGCGCGGGTCGAGCCAGGCGAGCTCCGCGTCTCCCTCCGGCGGACCGGCCCAGAGCTGGCGGGCGAGTTTTTTCGCAGGCCGCTCGTAGTAGGCGACGGCGTCGAGGTCGGGCAGGCCCAGCCCGCCAGCTTCCAGGCAGAAGCGGAAAGCGTGGACGGGCAGCCGGGCGTCGTGCTTGACGCGGGTGAACCGCTCTTCCGCCGCCGCGGCCGTCAGCCGCCCCTCCTGCATCAGGCAGCAGGCGGACTCGTGGTAAAAAGCGGAGATCCCGAGGATGTTCATGGCGGTCCGGTTCGTCGCACAGGGCCGCAAGATAACAGGTCAGACGAACCGATGCCGTCTTAAGTGATGCTTGCCGCCGTCGCCGGAGGCGCGTACCTTGGGCGTTCGCTCATCATCCACGCCATCGCCAAGCCTTCATGCCGAGCCCCGCCCTGACGTTCGACCCAGAGAAGTACCGCGTGCCGCCCGGCGGCGCTTTCCGCCTGGCCGACCGCGACCCTGCCGACACGCAGGGCCTCGATGCTAAAGAGGCCGCCAAAGCCCGCCTCCGCGAAAACCGCGACCGGCTGGCCGACTTGCAGGAACGTCTCTACGCCGAGGGCGAACGGTCCCTGCTCCTGGTCCTCCAGGCGATGGACACGGGCGGGAAGGACAGCACCATCCGCAACGTAACGCGCGGCATCAATCCACAGGGCTGCCGCGTCGTCAGCTTCAAGAAACCCAGCACGTTGGAGCGCGCCCACGACTTCCTCTGGCGCGTCCACCCGCACGCCCCCCCCAAGGGCTACATCAGCATCTTTAACCGCTCGCATTACGAGGATGTGCTCATTGTGCGCGTCCACGAGCTGGCCCCGCCCGCCGTCATCGAGCAGCGCTACGACCACATCAACGCCTTCGAGAAGCTTCTGCACGACCACGGCACGCGCATCATTAAGGTGATGCTTTACATCTCGCCCGACTACCAGCTCGAACGCCTCCGTCGCCGCCTCCGCCGCCCCGACAAATTCTGGAAGTTCAACCCTGCCGACCTCGACGAGCGGAAGCGGTGGGATGAGTATATGGCCGCTTACGAGATCGCCCTGCGCCGCTGCTCCACCGACTACGCGCCCTGGTACGTCGTCCCCGCCGAGCACCGCTGGTTCCGCAACCTCGTCGTCAGCCGCCTCCTCCTCGACGCCCCTCACGGCCGGAGGCGGCTGGGACCCCTTCAACGCCCAGTGGGGCAAGACGGCGTCCAC
>JAHEMB010000218.1 GCA_024643915.1 Rhodothermaceae bacterium
AACGCAAAAACCTCGTCCTCGACGGGCTGGGCACGCTCATCCTCGACGAAGCCGACGAGATGCTGTCGATGGGCTTCTACCCGGCCATGCGGCAGCTCAAGCGCTACCTGCCGCGGGTGCGCCGCTCCTACATGTTCAGCGCCACGATGCCGCCCAAGGTGCGCAACCTCTCCAAAGAGTTCTTGAACGATCCCGAGTTTCTGGCGCTCTCGGGCGGGCAGGTGAGCGTGCAGGAGATCGAGCACCGGTATTACCCGGTGGAGCAGATGGACAAGGACCGCGCCCTCGTCCGCCTCATCGAGATGGAGAACCCGGACTCCGCCATCATCTTCTCCAACACCAAGCGCGACGTCGAGTACCTCACCAAATTCCTCCGCAACTACGGCTACGACGCCGACGAGATCTCCGGCGACCTCTCCCAGAGCGCGCGTGAGGAAGCGATGGACCGCATCCGTACCGGCAAGCTCCGCTTCCTCGTCGCCACCGACGTGGCCGCCCGCGGCATCGATATCTCAGACCTCAGCCACGTCATCATCTATGACGTGCCCCAGGACCCCGAATACTACGTCCACCGCACCGGTCGGACGGCGCGAGCCGGCAAGACGGGCATCGCGCTCGTGTTGGCGAATTTCGAAGACGAGCGCGACCTGCTCCGCATCGCGCGGCATTACGACATCGAGATGGAAAAAAGAGAATTGCCCTCGGAAGAGGATGTGGCCGACCGCGTGGCCGAGCGCGTGACGGTGGTGCTCGAAGACAAGATGCGCGAGAAGAGCAACCTGGAGAAAGAGCGCCTCCAGCGGTTTGTGCCCCTTGTGAAAGAACTGGTGGACGAGGAGCCGGAGGTGCTGGCGATGCTCATCGACGATCTCTACCACGAACTCCTGCACCGCGCCCCTCAACAGCCCGGCGACGAGAGCATTGAGCCGTCCGAGCGCCCCCAACAGGAGCGCAAGCCCGACGACGGGCGACGCCGCGACGACAACCGGGGCGGCGGCGGACGGGGCCGAGGCCGGGGCGGCGGCTCGCGTAGGCGCTAAACGCCTTGAGGAATGAGCAATGAACAATGAGAAATGATCAATTGCTCATTCCTCGTTCCCCTCGATCCAGCCGGTGCTGTTTCGCGAAGTCTGTACGTAGCGAAAGCGTCCGTTGAGGGCGAGGAGTTCTACCGGCGAGCCGGCGCTGAGGCTGTCGATGGCCGGAGCGTTCGGGGTGGCTTCGGCGCGCACCAGGCGGCCCGTTTCGAGGGCGAGCGTTTCCAAAGGACGGTCGAGGGGCTCGACGTGGCGGGCGGGCACGTAGCCGGTAAGCCCGCCGGGGAGGCGCACGCGGTGCCACGCGCCGGCACTGCCGAGGAGGCGCAGGGCCGTGTGGTGCGGCAGCTCCTGTAGCGGCGGTCCTGTCCCTTCAGGCGTGGATTGCAGATTCACCTTCAAGGCCGCCGTGCGGGCGAGTTGGCCCAGCCGCGTCGTGTCGGCGCGGACGGCGGGCGGGCGTTCGCGCGGCTGGTGGACGAACGGGAAAGGATCGACCGCGCCGCCGGAGGTGTAGACGCTGAAGTGCAGGTGCGACGGCGTGTTGATGGCGTTGCCCGTGTTGCCGATCAGGCCCAGTGTGTCGCCCACGTGGACGCGTGTGTTGGGACGAACGAGTTGGGTATCCAGGTGGGCGTAGTAGAGTCGGTGGCCGCGCCCGTCGCTCAGCCAGACGACCTTGCCGCCCAGCCCGCGCTCGTAGACGCGTGTCACCATCCCCTCCGCAGCCGCCACCACCGGCGTTCGCTTCGGCGCGAAGATATCCACGCCGCGATGGCTCCGCTTGCCCCCGTCCCGCGAGTCGCCGAAGTAGCTGCGGATGGCGCGGCTGTCCGTGCCGACGACGGGGAAGAAGAGGGAGGCGTCTGTCTGCACCGTCACCGTGTAGCGCCCGCCGCGCAGCAGCTCGGGCTGGAGGCGCAGCAGGTAGTCGCCCGTGCGCTTCACGTTATACGTGAACTGACGAAGGCTATCCGCCGGGCTGAACGTGTGTCGCGGCGGGCGCGTCGTGTCCTCATCGACGATGAAAAGGTCGGCGAAGACGCGCGTCGTGTCGCCGGGCTGTGGGCGGAGATCGACGGCGAGTTGCTGCCCGCGTTCGAGCGAGAAGCGATAGGAGAGGGCCGAGGGCGCAGCCGGATCTAGGAAGACGACTTCGCGGAACGGAAGCGATACGGCGACGCTCTCTGCCATGGCCCGTTCGGAGGCCTCGATCCATGCCCGCCCCAGCGCCGTCTCCGCCAGCCCCGCCTTTTCAAGCCCGTGCGCGTACGCCTCGTGCGGGAAGCGGGCGAAAAAGAGATCGCCGGTTTCTCCCACCTGCTCGCAACCACCCATCAGGCCCAGGGCGACAAGCAGGCTAAGAGCGAGGATCGAGCGGCGGGGTGAGGATGGTTGCATTTTAAAGTAATTCGTGGTTGCGGCTCTCCTAGGAGCATCCTGTTTCGTATTCTTTCTGCCAGCCAGTCTGTAAATGAAGATTAATGAGGCGCTGCAAACGGCTGCGAAGGACGCGTTCGGCGTTGCGCTACATCGACGATGCTCTGGCATCGCCTGCTTCGCGCGCCTTGATCACCCCCTTCTCGCTTGTTTTCGCATCCCTCCTAACTTCACATACAGACTCTCAGACTCGGAAACCTCACCATCGTTGCCCTCAGGGATGCGTCTGCTGATTTTCTTCATCGTCCTCGCCCTCGCGCCATCGGTCTTCGCGCAACAGCCCGATTCGACGTCCGCCGAGGCTTTCCGCGTCTACACCGGAGAGGGCCGGTCGGTTACGCTGGCCGAAGTGGGGATGGCGATGGAAGAGGTGGACGTGGTCTTCGTGGGCGAGGAGCACGACGACCCCATCGCGCATGCGTTGGAGTTGAAGCTGCTGCAAACGGCCTTCGTGCAGGCTACGGCGGCGTCGCGAAAAAGGCCGGTCGCGCTCTCCCTCGAAATGTTCGACCGCGACGTGCAACTCGTGCTCGACGAATACCTCGCCGGCCTCATCACCGAGGAGCATTTCCGCAAGAGCAGCCGCCCCTGGGACAACTACGAAACCGACTACCGCCCCCTGGTGGAGTTCGCGAAGGCGCACGGTTTGCCCGTGGCGGCGGCCAACACGCCCCGCCGGTACGTCAACCGTGTGGCCCGGCTGGGGCCGGCATCGCTCGATAGCCTCTCGGCGCAGGCAAAGGCGGTGCTGCCGCCCTTACCTTTCCCGGAGCCCTCGGCCGAAAACCGCGACAAGTGGGACCGGCTGATGGCGGCGATGATGGCCGAGATGCCCGATCACGGCGCCTCGGCAGATTCCTTGGCGCATACGCCGCCCGACTCCTCGGCCCACGGCGCCGGTCACGCCTCGCCGCACGCGGGGCCGATGTTCCTCCTGGAAGCGCAGGCGTTGTGGGATGCGGGCATGGGCTATTCCATCGCCGAGCACCTGAACCGGCAGCCCGGCAGCCTCGTGCTGCACGCGGTAGGCGGCTTCCATGTGGAGGAGGGGACGGGCACGCCCGAGGCGCTGCGCCATTACCGTCCCGGCACGCGCATGCTCGTCGTCGCTATCCGTCCCGCCGAGGACATCGAGGCCTTCGACCAGGAAAAACACGGCAAGCTGGGTGACTTCGTCATTCTCACCGACGAAAGCCTGCCCCGCTCCTACGACGCGCCGTCGTTCTGATCCCTACCACCCATGTAGAAGGTATACTTCTTGCGATCTCGTCAGTCGGCCCGCCTGCCTGGTGGGGACGCCCCTGAGCTTGTCGTTCTTCGTGGACAGTGGCGATGTAGTTTCTCTTCAATCCTCTCTGTAATGAAGTACCACGCCTACGTTTTATGCCTGTTCTTGTCCGTGCGCTTGCTCCTGCCGTTTTCGGAGGCCGTCTCGCAGCCCGCACCCGAAGCCCCTTCCATCACGCAAAGGAGCGCGTTTGTCGACGAAGCGTTTCGCTCGCAACGCGCTCCGCAGTATGGCGAGGCCACCAGGTCCTTCCTCGCCTTGCTGGAGCAGGAGCCGCGCCGCGCGGAAGAGCAGAGGATGCTTCGGCGCCATGTGGCCCGCTTTGCCGCCTTGTTGCCCAAAGAGGCGCTGGCCCTCAACTTCGACGGGCTCAACAGCGACGGGGAGGTGACGTCGTTAGTGGGCAGGCTCCACGAACGCTGGACGTTGCAGCCGGGCGGCGGCGGGCGCCTTGCTGCGTGGTGGCGCGCGCAAGACCCGCTGCCCGCCACGCCGTATAACGAGAGGTTGGAGGAGCACCTGCGCCGCGCGGCCTATGCCGACAGCGCCTATGCCGATCCCAACAGCCTCACCGGCTGGGACGACCGGGGCCTCGTCTATGTGCGCCTCGGCGAGCCGTCGCTCGTACGCAAGGTCGGCTTCGACGGCAACTGCCTCTCCCAGGCTGTGATGGCCAGCCCGCGTGTCTTCAGCGGCGACCTGCCCCGGAATGAGGTGTGGCGATACGGTAGCGCGAAAGAGCCTGCGCTCTTCGTCTTTACCGGCTTCGACGGGCCTTACGAGCTGGTCGCCCCCGCCGACCTCGTACCAAGTCATCTCATGCGCCTGTCCGGGCGAGAAGAGGGGAGCACGACTGGCCCGGTCGTGGCGGGAGCGCAGGGCGGTGCGGGGGCTGCGAGCCAGCCCTGGGTGTCAGACAGTCGTGCGGGGGCGATGTGCGGCGAGTGGATGGGCAGAGGCTCGAAAAGGCAGGTCCTGCTGCTTGCCATGAAAGAGCTGTACGACGAACTCGCCCGCCTGGATGGCCGCTACCTCGACGCCTTCGTCGATCTGACCGAATACATCGAGACGCCGCGCGACGAGAAAGGGCTCGGCGCCCAACTGCCTCCGTCCCTCTGGGCACAAAGCTACCTGAGCAAACAAAAAGGGCACGAGGAACGGTGGCTGCTGCGGCAGGAACGCCGCTTGCCGCGCCAGCAGAGTAACGTGCTCGGCGACCGCACCCTTCTTTCCGTCGAGGCCTACCTGGCGCGCTTCCTCGAAGACGACGGCACGACGCGGACGGAAATCTATTGGACCGTGCCGACGCAGCCGTTGCAAGCGGCTGAGTTGCTCACGTCGTTGCTCCATCAGGGACGGTTAAGCGCGAGGGACCGGTACCTCGTGCGGACCACGGCGGTGCAGCGAACGCCCGAATACCAGGCGCGCCAGGCCCACCTCAATCAGTTGATCCTTCGTTTGCCTGAGGAGCGCGAGGCGGGCGGCTTCGTGCCCGTACAGCAGCTCGCCGTCCGTGGCGACACGGGCCGGTACCACGTCGCCCTGCAATGGGATTTCTATCCCCTCGTGGGTGAAGGCGAGGCTACCCGGTTGAGCACCGAAGCGCCATTCGGCACCGCCGTCTTTCGTGCGGACAGCCTCGGCGCCCTCAATGCAGATGCCGCCCGCCTTGAGATGAGCGACCTCGTGCCCGTTCTGGCTTCGAGTGTACCGTTGCAGGAGCCCTCGTTGCAAGAGGCAACACCCTATCCACTTCGGGAACTGCCGGCCGGTGTCGACATCGGCCTCTATTTTCAGATTTACCACCTGGCTTTCGACGCCGAAGACAAGACGCGCTACACAGTCGAATACGAAGTGCGCAGAAGGGAGAAGGCCGGTCTGTTGAAGGTCTTCGGGCGTACGCGGGACGCAAAGACCGCGGGCCGGGCCGGCTACGAAGGCGCTGCCCGCCGGGCCGACGAAATGATCGTGCTGGATCTGGACGATTGGGACGGCGAAGACGAACTCGTCGTTACCGTTCGCGTCACGGACGAAGTGTTGCAGCAGACGATCTCGCGGGAGCTGTCATTTGCGGCCGTCAAGGAAGCGGAATAGGGTGCGGGTACTGACGTGCATCTGGGCGAACCTGACGCGGGGCGCGTCGTTCAGTGCGTACCTCCGTTACGGCATCTTACCATTTTTCTCTTCCCCATGAAAAAGCCAATTTTGCTCACGGGCGCCTTGCTCGTGCTGTTGCTTCCCTTCCTCACCGCGTGCGAAACCAGCGAACCGATGAACGCAGAGACCGAAGCCGCGCCGGCCTCCGACGCGCAGGCGCTCCTCGATAAGTACACCACCGTCCGCCTCACCGCCGACCTGAGCGGGCTTTCGGAGAACGAGCGCAAGATGATCCCGCTCCTGATCGAAGCCGCCGAGGCGATGGACGAGATTTACTGGGTCGAGACATTCGGCAGCCGCGACTCGCTCCTGGGGATGACCAACGGCGCGCTCCTCCAGCGTTTCGCCGAGATCAATTACGGCCCGTGGGACCGGCTCGACGGCAACACGCCGTTCGTCGAAGGCGCCGGGCCGAAGCCGGCGGGGGCGAACTTCTACCCGGCAGACGTGACGAAAGAGGAGGTCGAGGCGGCGGCGCGGCAGAACCCGGCCCTCACGGACCTTTACACGATGGTCCGCCGCGACGACGCAGGCAACCTGACGGCCATCCCGTACCACGAGTTTTTCGCCGCGCAGGTGAACCGGGCGTCGGACAAGATCCGGCTGGCCGCCGAGCTGGCCGAGGATCCCGGCCTCAAGCGGTACCTGCAACTCCGCGCCGA
>JAHEMB010000219.1 GCA_024643915.1 Rhodothermaceae bacterium
GCGTAATGTTGGCAGCCACATTGTACTGCTGCGCCGAGGACGAGCGGGTGGGGTCGCTCTCCGGCCCGAACGTGTTCTCCACCTTGGAGAAAGAGCCCAGCAACTCGGCGAAGATGGGGAGCGTGGCGGGGAGGAAGATGTAGCGCCCCCCGAGGGCCTGGTTGTTCCACACCACCTGATCCGTCAGGTCCACGCCTTCTTGCAGGATGGTCTGGCCGATCACGCCCCGGTCGTAGGTGCGGATGCCGCTGAGGGAGAGCTGGCTGTTCGAGCTGACGATGGCGTGGAGCTTGGCGAACTGGTCGTCGAACTTGAACGGGAGGGGCTGGTCGATGAGCTTGGAAGCGCCCTCTTCGATGACCGAGAGGCGGCCCGAGAAAAGGAACGAAATGCGATCCTTCCAGAGCGGCCCTTCGAGGCGCGCGGTGCTCACGAAAGGGGCCACAGAAACGGCCCCGGCGAGCTGACGCTTGTTGCCGTTGCGCGTCTGCACGTCGATGACAGAGGAGAGGCGCCCGCCGTAGCGCCCGCCGTAGCCTCCCGCGTACACGTCGGTGCTGTTGATGATGTCGCTCGGAAAAGCCGAGTAGAACCCGATGAGGTGGAACGGCTGGTAGAGCAACATCCCGTCGATCATCACGAGATTCTGCGTGGGCTCGCCTCCCCGGATGAAGAGCTGCCCGCCTTGGTCGCCCGTGGTGACGACGCCGGGGAGCGTCTGGAGGTAGGTGACAAGGTCGCCCGAGACGTCGGGCGTGGGCACCAGTTCGATGTCGCTCGGGCGGATTGTCTGCAAGCCCGCCGAGATGGCCGCCGCCCCCGCCGTCTCCCGCTCTTCCTCCACCACGACCTCCCCCATCTCCGCCGCTCCCGTCTCCAGGGCGAAGTTGAGCGTGATGATCTGCCCGCCTGTAAGCGAGAGCGTATCGACGTAGGTCTGGTAGCCGATGAATGTACCGTTTAGTTCGTAGCGCCCGGCCGGCACCCTACTGATGGCGTAGAAGCCGTCGTTGTCCGCCGCTGCGCCGTAGAGGGCATCGTTCGGCCCGCGCAGCGACACGTTGACGCCCGGCAAGGGCTGCCCGTCGGAGGCGTCGGTGACGAAGCCGCGCACCGTGGCCGTCTGGGCGCGCGCCGGTGAAGTGCAGAGGCTGCTGAGCAGCAGGGTGAAGAACAGCAAAACGAATAGCGGGCCGGGACGGGCCGCCCGCCGGAACGGAGCGTTACGCATGAAAAGAAGCGATAGCCGATAGGTCAAACGAAACACGATGGCCGGGGCGAGCAAGACTTCGGCTGCGGAAGATAACGGAAGGGCAGGCTTTCTGCCATGCCATTGTCGTTGCCCATGAAGGATTCATCGTTTGCGCGCCCGCCTCCTGCGGCGCAACCGACAACCGATAAATCGATGGGCGACTTTTTCACAGTCCGATAGCGGCTGCCGTCGCGCGGGCGAGCTCCCAGTCCGTCGAGCCCCAGCCGAGGGCGCCGAAAAAGCCGAAGCCGTTTTCGACGTTCGAGGCGGCGCCGGGTTGGGCCAGTCGCCCCAGGTCGGGGTCATCCACCACGAAGTCCCAGGCCTCGTCGCGCACCCCGGCGCTCAACCGCAGGTCCTGCAGGGTGAGCGGGAAGGTCGCCACGTCCTCGACGGCCGGGATTGTGGAGAACTGGGTGAGGTTGGCGGCGATGAACGCACGTACCGCGCGGGCGTCCTGCGTCAGGTTGACGTTGAGCCGCCAGCCGGCAGCAGTGGCTTCCCCTTCGCCATCGTGGGAGAGGGAAACGGAGACGGGCTTCCCCGGTTGCCGGTCGAACAGGGGCGAGAAGACACGAAACGTGAGGCGGAGGTGCGCGGGCGCGGTCGTCATGCCCGGCACCACGACCGTCTGATGGATCGCGCCCCCTTCCTCGCGCGGCGCCTCCACGGTGGGCGCCGGAACGACGGGGACGGTGGTGCGGGCGCGGGTGGTCTTGCCGTCTTTCCGGCGCACTTCTAGCTCATACATCTGTCCGGGCACCGGCCGCATCCGTCCCAGAAAGACGAACCCGAAGCTGCCGTCGTCGAAACGCAGGCCCTGGCTGCCGTCGTTGTAGGTCTCCTCCATCAGGCTCCACCGCCGCGTCGTGCCGGTGTCGAGGGCGTGCAGGTACACCTCGCCGTCGATCTCATCGGAGGCACCGGGGCGGTCGAGTTTGAGCCGGATCGGGATGACGCGGACCATCTGCGAGTCGCTGGCAGCGTCGAGGTAGCCGAAGACGGTGAAGTAGTTTTCGTGCTCGGCGAAGGGCAGCACACTCGTCTCGTCGCAGCCGGCCAGCAGGAAGGCGGCCAGGAGGACGGAGAGCGAGAAGCGAAACCGCCAGGTTACCGAAGGAAAGGCGGAGAGCGAGCGTCGCATAGGTTACTGAATTTCGAGCTTCAGGCCGATGGACGGGATGGCGGGGAGCTGATCGACGCGCTTGAGGGTGAAGAGGTCGAAGTAGAACAGGTTGTCGCGGTTATAGAGGTTAACCACGCCCGTCCGCAGCATCCCCGAGAGCCGCCCCTTCTCGAACGAGCGTTCCAGCCACAGGTCGAGGCGGTGGTACTCGGGCAGGCGGGCCGAGTAGGGCGCTTCGTAGAGCACGCGGTACTGCCCCACCTCCTTGCGCAGATCCACGTCGAGGCCGCCCAGGTAGAGCCAGTCGTCGAAGCCGAGGGCACGCGTGTAGGGCAGGCCCGAGCCGTACTGCCACTGCGCGCTGAGGGTGACAGGCCCGACGAAGACCTGGGCCACAGCGTTGACCTGGCGGCGGCGATCGTGAGGCGGGTGGTAGCGGTCCTGCTCCTCGCCGTAGAACGTGCCGAAGACGTCGTCCTGCGACAGGTACATCGTCTTGGAGAGGCCGTAGCCGAGGTAGCCGTAGAAAACTGGGTGCGTCACCTCCAGGCGGGCGTCGAGCCCGTTCACCCGCCCATCGGCCTTCTGGAGGGTGGTGGTGAACTGGGGGAAGGCCTCCCAGCGCGGCACGAACAGATTTTGCAGCACCTTGTGGTAGCCCTCCACCGACACCTGGAGGTTCGTCTCCTCATCGACAGGGTAGCGCGTCTGCCAGCCGCCGATGAAGTGGAGGGCGCGCGGCACGTCGTCGTCCTCAGGCGAGGCCGTCCAGGCGGTGAAGACGTTGCCGGCGTCACGCTCGTCCGTCAGCCCCACGATGCCCTGGTGGTAGAGGCCGGCGGCGAGGCTCACCTGCTGCGCCCCCGCCGCCCCGTCGAAAGTGTAGCCGGCGCGCAGGCGCGGCTCCACGCCCATGTACTGCTGGTCCGGGAAAGCGTGGAGGCGCAGGCCGGGCGTCAGCCGCAGACCCGAGGCGAAGGGCAGGTCGAGTTCGAGGTAGGCGCCGGCCTCTCGCATCGTCGTTTCCTCCACGTTGGGCACTTCCTGGAAGAGGCCGCCGAGGGCGTAGGAGAGGGTCGTCTGCCGGGCAAAAAAGCCCAGCTTGGCGGCGCGCCCGCGCATCAGGTAGCTGAACGAGGCTTCGGCGTCGTAGCCCTCCACGGCGGCCTCCCGCTCGGGGTCCTCGGGCAAGCCCAACTCGGTATCGAGGCGCGAGTAGGAGGCGGTGAGTTCGGCCAGGACGGGCAGGCGGCCCGGCAGGATCAGCAGGCGCGTGCCCAGGCCGACGTTCTCCCAGGCCACCTCATTGCTATCGGCGATAGCCTCGCGGTCGAAGTCGCCCAGGAGGGTCTTCTTGGTGCCGGCGATGTCGCCCCGGTCGGTAGTGCGGATGGCGGTAATGGAGAAGCTACTGCCGCGTGTGGGTTGGGCGTGGATCTTGGCGAACTGGTCGCCGAATCGGTACGGGAGCTTCTGCCCGTAGAGGTTCGGCAGGGCTTCCTCGACGAGTGACTGGCGGACGGAGACAAGGCCGGAGACGCGCCCCTTGATGAGCGGCCCTTCGAGCCGGAGCGTACTCAGGAACGGCGCGACCGAAACGCCCCCCTCAAATCGTTCTTTGTTGCCGTTGCGCGCCGCCACATCGATGACGGACGAGAGTCGCCCGCCGTAAGACGCCCCGAACCCGCCCGCGTACACGTCCGCATAGTTGACGATCTCGGCGGGGAAAGCGCTGTAGAAGCTGAGGATGTGAAAGGGCTGGTAGAGCGGGATGCCGTCGAGCAGAATCAGGTTCTGCGTGGGCTCGCCGCCGCGTATGAAAAGCTGCCCGCCCCGGTCGCCCACCGAGATCACGCTCGGCGCGGCGCGGAGCTGTCCCACCAGGTCGCCCGTGACGCCGGGCATGGGGATGCGGTCGAGGTCGGCCGCCCGGATCGTCTGCAAGCCCGCCGTGCTGATGGCGCCGCTGGCCTGTTCGGCCTCCACCACTACCTCGTCGATGGCCGTCTCCCTCGGCGCGAGGCGTAGGCGCAGCGTCTGCATCGTGCCCGCGCGCAGCGTGAGGGTCTCTTCGTAGGGCGTGTAGCCGACGAAGGTGGCGCGCAGCAGGTACGTCCCCGCGGGTTGGCGGGGCAGGATGAAGTAGCCGTCGCCGTCACTCGCCGCGCCCGCCGCGAGGACGCCGTCGCGCAGGAGCACGAGGTTGACGCCCTGCAACGGCTGCCCGTCCGAGGCATCGACCACGAAGCCGCGCACGCCGCCCGTCTGGGCCGGTGCCTCCGGCGCGATGAGCAGCATCACGAAGAGGAACAGCAGCCGGTACCGATACGACATAGCGGCAGGAGGATTAACCGGAATGATGGAGAAGGTATCTTCTCTTCTCCATATCCTCTAGGCATTTCTCGCGCCCTACCCCGCGCATGCCACCGACAGGCCGCGCCGTCCCGCGTTTCGCCCCTCTCGTGCCGCGCCCTGTTTTTACCGCCTGCGTTCTGTATCTTATGCTGCATCCGTACTCCAAAGACCAACCGTACGCTATGAAACGCCCGCGCCCTGCCACCCTGCTGCCCCTGCTCTTTGCCCTGCCCCTGCCGGCGGCCACCGTCCAGGCCCAGCCCCGTCCCGGCGACGACGCGGCCTACCGCGTGGTGATCAACCACGAGGAGCAATATTCCATCTGGCCGGCGGACCGCGATCCGGCGATGGGCTGGAAAACCGTGGGCGAGCCCTGCAAGATTGAGGCGTGCCACGACTTTATCGAGGAGGTGTGGACGGACATGCGGCCCCTCAGCCTGCGGCGGCAGATGAGCGAGATGGACATGCCCGCCGACCGCGCCCGCTACCAGGTCGTCATCAACCACGAGGAGCAGTATTCGCTCCGGCTGGCCGACCAGGAGATGGAGGGGCGGTGGCGCCCGACGGGCGAAGAGTGCTCGCTCAAAGCCTGCCAGGCGTATATCGAGGAGGTGTGGACAGATATGCGCCCCCTCAGCCTGCGGAAGAAGCAGTAGGCGCAGAGGTTTTTATGCTTCACCGCGCCGGGCCGTCGGTGTAGCCGCGCAGCGCCACCTCATCAAATGGCGAAACGACTCTCCCCCTTCTCTACGAAGGGGGACCGCCCGCTCGGAACGTAGGTGGAGAAGGGCAGGGGGATGTGTTGCGGTATAGCTCCTGCTCCGCTACCGTGGCGCCAGTCCTCAGCCCATCCCTCTGGCCGGTTCCACATTCGTTCCACCGGCCTGTCTCCCTTCGTGGAGAAGGGAGAGGGTTTGGGGGCGAGGAGGGGTGCTTGTTCACCGGGCCTGTCCATTGGTGTAGCCGAGCAGGGCTACCTCTTCGGGCGGGAGGATCCACGGGTAGGTGGCCCGCGTGATGGCGCCGAGGAAGCCGAACCCCCGATCTACATTGGTGAACTGGCCGGGGATCGCCAGCGTCTCGAAATCGATGGAGCTGCTGACGAACGTCCATTCATCGCTGGCGCGGCCCAGGCGGATCTCCAGGGCGGTCAGCTCGATGCGCCAGGCCGGCACCGCGCCTTCAAAGTCGAACGAGTTGTAGACAGGGCCGTAATCACGCGTCAGGTCGAGGATGATTTCGAGGCCGCCGTCCACTTCTTGGAGCACGTCGGTGTAGGGCACCACCACGGCGTGCTCGGTGCCGTCGTCCACGGTCGAGTCTCGGTTGAGGGCGCGGACATGGTAGACCATCTCTACCTGGGCCACGTTCATCGTGCCGACCCAGCGGACCTGCCGCTGCACGCGGGCGCCGAAGCGGGGGAGGGCCGTGATGACGGGGGTAGGCGGCACGGGGGGCGTCGTCACGGTGGCCGTGCTGGTGGCGCCGTCCGAGCGCTGCACCTCGAAGCGGTAGGTGCGGTCGGGCGCGACGCGCTCGTCCGTCCAGAAGATGTGGCCCTCGTCGTCGCGGAAGGTGAAGAAGCGGAAGAGGGAGTCGCGCAGCACCGCCGTGCGGCCCGCCGCGAGGTCGGTCAGGGCCACGGCGGCGTCGATGCGGGCGCCGGGCCGGGCGCGGACCGAGTCGCGGAGGGCGACGACGCGGACGTACTGCGTGTCCGCCCCCGTATCGAGGAAGCCGTAGATGGAGAAGTACGCCTCCTCGTCCACAAACGGATCAAGGCTCGTCTCGCAGCCCACCAGGGCGGCCCCGGCCAGCAGGGCGAT
>JAHEMB010000220.1 GCA_024643915.1 Rhodothermaceae bacterium
ATCGCTGCACCACCCGCTCCTGCACGCTCCCGTTTTGTACGAGGACGAAGAGGCGCTCTTCAAAATCCTCCTGTCGATCCTGAAAGGCGAGGAGCGGCCCCTGCCCGTCACCACCCTCCGCGGCATTCCCGAGTCCCTCGACTGGCGCCGCCACATCGCCGCCTACGACGACCTCCTCGAAGAAGTCGCCAGCCGCAAAGCCGTGGTTGCGTGATGTATAGCGGGGTCGCTCCTCTCGCCTTGCCGCTACTCCGCCGCCTGGAACACCTCCACGCCGTACGTGTGGTTGAGGCGCGCGAAAGCCGCCGCATCGGCGGGGCTGTGTTGCAGGAGATGGCTCAGGTTCTGCAGAAAATCCTCGTGGCCGCCGGGGGTCAGCAGCACGAGGAGCCGGCCCTGATCCATTCCGATGTTTTCGAAACGGTGCGGCGTGCCCCTGGGGACGAGCAGGGTGGCGCCTGTGCCGGCCCGGTGCATTTGCTGGCCGAGGAGAATGTCGAAGGTCCCTTCGAGGACGTAGAAGACCTTGTCTTCGTGATGACAACTGTGCGGGGGCGTGCCGGCGCCCGGTGCCACGTGCTGTTCCATGAGGGTCAGCGCCCCGCCGAAATCCCCGACGCGAACGAGGGGCCGCACGTCTATGCCGAGGATCGAAAAAGCGGGGCGGTCATCCGGTTCGAGCAGCCGGGGCTCGGTGTGGGTCGCGAGGGTCGTTTCCATGATATCTACTCCACGTTATCGTCTTGAGTTGGGCATCCTGCGTGCCGATCGGCGGCAGGATACGATTACGCAGGGCAGATACGAGCGGAGGAAATGCGGGCTGCGGCCCGGTGCGCCGGAGATAGATTTTTACAAGCCACTACCGACGTTACCATCCCTCTTGCAGTCGCTTCAACTCTTCGAGCTTGAAGACGGCGTTGACAAGGCCAAGGTGGCTGAAACCCTGGGGGAAGTTGCCGAGCAGCGCGCCGGTTTCGGGGTGGACCTCTTCGGAATACAGGCCGAGTGGACTCATGTGGCTGATGAGGCGCGAGAGGGCCGCCCGCGCCGCCCGCATCTCCCCTGCCAGCCCGAGGGCCTCGACGTACCAGAACGACGGGAGGAGGAACGCGCCCTCCGGCCCACCCACACCATCGTCACTCAGGTAGCGATAGAGGAGAGGCGGCTCGCCTGCGCCGAGGTGTTTGAGGACCTGCTCCATCGTGCTCTGGAAGCGCGGGTCGCGGGCGTGGAGGAAGCCGACGGAAGGCATCACGAGGACGGCGGCGTCGAGGGCGTCGGTGTCGTAGGCCTGGGTGAAGGCGCCGAGGTCGGGCTTCCAGGCTTTTTCCAGCACCTCCTCGCGGATCTGCGACGCCTCGCGTTTCCAGGCGGCTACAGGGGCATCGGCGCCCAGATGCTCGGCGAGTTGGGCGGCGCGCGTGAGGGCCACCCACGCCCATACCTTCGAGTAGGTGTAATGCTGTGGCTCGTCGCGCGCTTCCCAGATGCCGGCGTCAGGCTCGCGCCAGCGGCGCTGCACCTCGGCCGTGAGGGCTTGCAGCTTCTCCCACTCGGTGATGGTGAGCAGTCCGCCCTGGCGGTCGTAACGGAGGGCGGCGTCGAGGAGGCTGCCGTAGATGTCGATCTGGAGCTGGTGCGCGGCCCCGTTGCCGATGCGGACGGGGCGGGAGTCCCACCAGCCGCGCAGGGGAAGCTCGCGCTCGGGCAGCAGGCGCTCGCCCCGGATGCCGTACATCACCTGGAGCGGCCCGCCTTCGAGCGCCGACCCCAGCAGCCAGTCGAAGTACGCCGTGCCCTCCTCGAAATACTGGGCCTGGAAAAGGGCGCGGAGGATGAACGCGGAGTCGCGCACCCACGAGAAGCGGTAGTCCCAGTTGCGCCCGCCGCCCGGCCACTCGGGCAGGGAGGTGGTCGGCGCGGCGACAATGGCGCCGGTGGGTTCGTAGATGAGCAGCTTGAGCGTCAGCAGGCTACGCTCCACTGCGTCGCGGTAGCGCCCGTGGTAGGGGAGGCGGTCCACCCAGCTCCGCCAGAAGGTGCGGACCTGCCACAGCCGCCGCGCGCACTGATAGGCCGCGATGGGATGGACGCCCGACGCGCCCCAGTCCGCCACCAGGTACGTCTCCTGTCCGGCCTCCAGCGTGCAGCGTCCCGCGGCGCGGTGATCAGCGAGCGCCATCGGAAGCTCGGTGGAGAGGACGAGCGTCTGCCCTTCCTCGCCCGTCGCCTTTACGCCGTGGTCGGTCACCGCCAGGGTCGGCATCTGCCGGCCGTAGTCGAAACGCGGCTCGAACACGACCTCCAGGTCCACTTTGCCCTGCACACACTCGATGCGTCGGTAGATCTCCGCTGTGGGCACCTTGCGGTTCGTGTACGGCATGAAGTCGCGCACGCGCACGGCACCGCGCGCCGTGCTGAACTCGGTGACGAGGACGTTGGTGCCGCGCTCGTAGCGTTGCCAGGCGGTGAAAGGATCGGAGGGGCGGACGGCCAGGCGGCCCGCCTCAGGGTCGAGGAGCGCGCCGAATACAGAGGGGCTGTCGAAGTCCGGCAGGCAGGCCCAGTCGATGCTGCCGTCGGCACCGATGAGCACAGCAGTGCGCTGGTCGCCGATGACTCCGTAGGCATCGAGCGGCTTGTATTCGGGCAGGTCCTGCGGGTCGAACTGAAACTGATTCGCCGGCAGCTGCTGGTGAAGGTCGGGCGGCTCCCCGGCGTCTTCGAGGTACTGAGGGGAATGCTTGTAGGGCATGTGTCTTGGGCGAGTCCGCTTAGAGCCTTGGTATATACAAAAAAATCGCCACTACGATGTGGAGGGAAGACGGGCCAGGACCATTGGTTTGAAGCGGAGGGCTGGAACGGATGCCGGGAAGGCACCTATACTATCTCAAGTCGTGACCTTTGCTGCATAGAGGCATTGGACGACGGACGAGAGACGATGGACGACAAAAAGCAGCTCCCCTCATCGTCCATCGCCTTCATGCATGCAAAGAGATTTACGCCATAACTTGACTTCTACTATCTCAGCACCGAATTGCCCTTTTCACCTGACAAGAGCTACCGCCATGGCCAATTACGCCCACCCCGAGGTCCTGGTCTCGACCGATTGGGTCGCCGACCACCTCGACGACACCGACAGCCTCCGCCTCGTCGAGAGCGATGAGGATATTTTGCTCTACGAGACGGGCCACATTCTCAACGCCGTCAAGATCGACTGGGTCAACGACTTGCAGGATCAGGTCGTCCGCGACTACGTCGGCAAAGAGCGCTTCGCCGAGCTGTGCCGGAAGCGTGGCATCAGCAACGACACTACCGTCGTCTTCTACGGCGACAAGAACAACTGGTGGGCCTGCTACGCTTTCTGGGTCTTCAAGCTTTTCGGCCACGAAAACTGCCTCATCATGAACGGGGGCCGTAAGAAGTGGGAGGGAGAGGGCCGGCCCATGACGAAGGAAAAACCCTCTTTTGCCGCAACCAACTACCAGGCCCAGGACCCCGACGCCTCTATCCGTGCCTTCCGCGAAGAGGTGCTGGAACACATGCGCGCAAACCGCCCGCTCGTCGACGTCCGCTCGCCTGCCGAGTACCGGGGAGAGTTGACGCATATGCCCGAGTATCCGCAGGAGGGCGCGATGCGTGGCGGCCACATCCCCGGCGCCCGCAACATCCCGTGGAGCCGCGCCGTGGCCGAGGACGGCACCTTCAAGCCGCGCGAGGACCTGGAGGTAATCTACCTCCACGAACAGGGCCTCGATCCCAACGCCGACACCATCGCCTACTGCCGCATCGGCGAGCGCAGCAGCCACACCTGGTTCGTCCTTCACTACCTCCTTGGCTTCAACGACGTGCGGAACTACGACGGGTCGTGGACCGAGTGGGGCAACCTCGTCGGCGTACCCATCGAGAAAGGCGAGCCGGCGGCTGTCAAGGCATGACGAAAGGACGAAAGCACGAAAGGGAGATGAGATCCTTTGAGGAAATTGCAGAGACGTTTCAGCTAGCCGAGCCGGAGATGCGGCTGGAGCTGCTGCTGGAGTTCGCAGAGAATCTGCCGCCCCTGCCGGAGGCGTACCATGCCCTCCGCGATGCGGGCCTCAACCTCGTGCACGAGTGCCAGTCGCCCGTTTTTCTGATGGTAGAGGTGGCCGACGGTCGCGTGAAGCTCCACGCCGATGTGCCCCGCGAAGCCCCCACCGCGCGCGGTTTCACCTCCATCCTCGTCGATGCCTTCGACGGTGCTGCACCTGAAGACGTACTCAATGCCCCGCTCGACGCCCTCAATGCGCTCGGCCTGTCGTCGTTGCTGGGGATGCAGCGGACCCGTGGCCTGAGCGCCATCTATCGCCGCGTCCGCAACGAAGTGGCACGCCGCGCCGAAACCGCTGCTTCATAAGCTTGAAATTCGAATTTCTAAATCCGAGATTCCAAGCGTCTTGCTGGCACCCTTTGGAATTTGTGCCTTGGGATTTGGAGCTTAATGAACCCGGTTTGCCGGCTCGAAAGCATTGAGCAGGCTCAGCATCTCGGCGAGCATCATGGCCGTGGCGCCCCATACGCTGAAATGCTCCACCGCGTAGAAGGGAATCATCACCCGTTGCCCGCGCACCAGCCATTCTTCGCATTTCTGTGTGGCCGGGTCGAGGAGGCAGGCGAGAGGCACGCGGAGGATAGAGGCCACCTCGGCGTCGGTCGGTCGCAGGTCGGGCTCGTAAGCCAGGGCGCCGACGAACGGCGAGACGCAATAATTCGTCGGGGGGATGTAAAGCGGAGTGAGGGCGCCGAGGATGTCAACTTTGTCGGGCGGCAAGCCCACCTCTTCGTGTGTCTCGCGGAGGGCGGTGGCCAGCAGGTCCTCGCCCGGTTCGCGGCGCCCGCCGGGGAAAGAGATCTGGCCTGGGTGGTCGGGCAGGTCATCGCGGCGTACAGTGAGGAGGAGCGTGGGCTCGCGCTCGACGGGGAACAGCAGGGCGAGTACGCCGGCCTCGCGGCAGGGGCGCCCGTGGTCCAACTTGAGCAGTTCCTCGCGATGCGCCGGTGCCATAGCCACCTGCGCCGCCAGGCCGGGCAGGGCGCCGTCGGCCAGGCGAACGCGGAGCGCGTCAACAACCTCGTCAAAAGAAAGGGACTTCATGCGCCAGGAATGCCCGACGGACCTCTGGGGTTTCGCGCCGTGTGCAGGTGCCTGCGTTCCTTAGCGGCTATCGCGTTCGGACCGGTCGAAGCGATAGCCGGTGTACTCAGCATCGTAGGAGAAGAGGGTGGTGAACGTGCGGAATCGTCGGCGCATGGAAAAACTACCCTCCACCCGTCTAAACCGGGGCACGTCGAGGCCGTCGCGCCGATCATATTCGGTGTGGACGAGGATCGGCGGGCCGGGCTGCTCCGGGCGCACCACGAAGCGCGACTGAAGCAGCACGGGTGCGCCCCGCGAGAACCACAGGGTCACGCGCTAGATAGGCAGCCCCTCTCGGCGCGGCGTCAGGTCGATGCGCCAGCAGCGGCGGCCTGCCAGGAGGCAGGGGGCGGGGGGGCTGAGGGGGCGAAGCTGGCGGAGTAGAGGCGGCGTAAGGCGGACACCCTGAACGAGCCGTTCCATCGGACGGCCGAAGAGGCGGCGTCGGCGTTGTTCCATCCGTTCCCATCGTTCCACGTTCACGGGCCTCCCGTCGATCTCCACCGACAGGACCTCTCGCTGCCAGCGCTCGCCGTCGGGTGCTCCGGTGTAGCGCGTCGTCACGTGGCTGCGCTGCACGCCATTCGGGCCGTCCACCTCCCAGGCTGCATCCTCCACCACTTCGACCCGCTCAATGCCCCGCCATGCATCGGCCTGGCCGGCCAGCCACGCCCGCAGCGCCGCGCCCGGCGCCTGCGCCGACGCGGACACCGGTATGATCAGGGCAAAGAAAAGCCAGGTAATCCTGAGTAGCATCAAACGGGGCAGGCTGTCCGTGGGCCATCGCTTCTCCGAATAATATGCCGGAGGGGAAAGCGGGTTGTCACAGAACTGTGGCAGATCGGCGCATTTTTCCTAAAGCGGCTTGAGGAAAGCGATGGTCGCGCCCCAACTGCTCGTATCCTCGCCCGCAAGGCGGTAGGATTCGACCTCGGGCAGGCGCTCCAGGATGCTCTGGACCGTCCGGCGCAGCACGCCTTTGCCCTTGCCGTGAACGATTCGCACGCGCAGGATGCCGCGCTCACGGCAGGCGCGTACGTACTCCGGCACGAGGCTCTTTACGTCGCGCGGATGAAAAGCGTGGAGGTCCAGCACGCCGTCGATGGGATATTCGATGGGTTCTTCCACGTTCCTTTCTTTTCGCCCGTTGGTTCGTTACCCGGCAGCCAATATATTCAATTGGTTGACGGTTGACGGTTGGCCGGAAGTCGGTTAGTACGGACTGTGCTATTGATCTAAGACAGAAACAGCAGGCCCCTTGGCGTGGGTTGAAGGTGTTGCCAAACATGCCTTCTCCACACGAAAGCGCCTGCTGCCATGACCGAAGCCACAAGCGAG
>JAHEMB010000221.1 GCA_024643915.1 Rhodothermaceae bacterium
TGGCAGCCAATACAAGTTCTTGTTTCTCCGGGCATATAATTAACGTATGTCCGTTCTCTCTGTATTTCCATATAGTTTTCGTCTATTGCCTCGAAATAAAGATTCTTATTGGCAGGTACGATAAAATGGGCTGAACCGTCATCATGAACAGGCACTACACCATGCAGTACTTTCAATCCCAGAACACTGAACATACTAATTACCGGAGCTCCGCCGTCCGTCTCCCACATTCTACGCGGAGTGACCAAGAAGGGTCGGTTGGGTAGGGTTGAAGCCAGCGCCTCAGACCCGCCGGGTTTCTCCTAAGGCCAGACGCTCACATATCAGGAACCTTCCTCCGTCGCCGCGCCGTCTCAGCAGCCGCTCCGGCTCCACCGAACACAGAGCATCGTTGTGCCCGATTTCACCGCGCGCGTGCGGGGCGAGGAGATGATGGACGACTTCACCATCACCGACGACCGCCTCACGCGCGCCCTCGAAAACCTGCGCTGGACGAACCGCTTGCTCGGCGGCTACGCGGCGTCGCTGGCTGCCCTCGCGCCGTTCTTGCAAGCGCAGGCGGGCCGCCCGGTGCGCGTGCTGGACCTGGGCACCGGCGCAGCGGATTTCCCCGAGCACCTCATCCGCTGGGCTGCCCGGCGCGGCCTCGACGTACGCGTGACCGCCGTGGATGCCAACCCTGCGACAGTCGATTACGCCCGCGCCGCCCTGGATCGGCGACTGCCCCCGGCTTTGCGCCCGCGCGTGGAGGTGATCTGCGCCGACGCCTTCGCCCTGCCCTTCGAGGACGGCGCGTTCGATGTGGCCCACGCCGCCCTTTTCCTCCACCATTTTCCGCCCGACCAAGCGGCTGCGCTCGTCCGCACGATGGCGCGGGTGGCGCGGCGCAGCCTCGTCGTCAACGACCTGCACCGCCACCCCCTCGCCTACTACGGCATCCGGCTCCTCGGCGCCCTTCTGCCCGTCTCGCCCATGTACCGCCACGACGGACCCCTCTCCGTCCTGCGCGCCTTCCGCCGCGACGAGCTGGTCGCCCTCGCTGAGGCCGCGGACCTGGACGCTTTCGCGATCCGCTGGCACTGGGCCTTCCGCTGGACGCTCGCCACCGTTTAGTTTTTAATTCTCGTGCTTGAGGCCGCTTCGGATGAGCCTTTTCTCATTTCCCCAGAACGAAAGCGAGCGAAGGGAGCGTACAAAGAACAAAGCACGAAGCACGAAGCACGAAGCACAAAGCATCTATGACGTACGACGCAGTCATCATCGGCGGGGGGCTGGCGGGGTGCGCGGCGGCCACGCACCTGGCGCGGCGCGGGCTGGCGGTGCTGCTGCTGGAGAAACAGCGCTACCCCGTGCACAAGCTCTGCGGAGAATTCCTGTCGGTGGAGGTGGCGGCGTCCCTCGAACGGCTGGGCGTGCTGGCAGCGATCCAGGCAGCCGGCGCCCATCCCATCGACGCCGTGACCGTGACGACGGCGGGCGGGGCCGTCTTCGAAAGCGCCCTGCCGGGGACGGCCCTCGGCCTGAGCCGCTACCGCCTCGACCCTCTCCTGTTCGACCACGCCCGCCGCCTCGGGGCCGAGGCCCACGACGGCACGGCGGTGCGCGCCGTGACGGGCAGCCTCGACGATGGCTTCGCGGTGGAGACGGCCGAAGAGACGTTCGCAGCGCGCGTGGTGCTGGGCGCCTACGGCAAGCGCGGCCTGCTCGACCGTAAGCTCGACCGGCCCTTCCTCAAGAAGAAGGAGCCGTACGTCGCCTTCAAAGCGCATTACGAGGGCGTGTCGATACCGGGGCGGATCGAGTTGCACGCCTTCCCTGGTGGCTACTGCGGCCTCTCGCACGTCGAAGACGGACGCATCAACGCCTGCTGGATCGCCCACGGGCGCACCCTCCGCGCCGCCGGCGGCGATGCCGACGTGATGATCGCGCAATCGCTCACGCAGAACGCCGCTCTCGCCCGCCGCTTCGCCGCTATGCGCCGCACCACCGACGGCTTCCTCGCCCTCAGCCAGATCAGCTTCGACCTCAAGGGCCGCTTCGACGGCGACCTCTGCATGATCGGCGACACGGCAGGCATGATTGCCCCGATGTGCGGCGACGGCATGGCGATGGCCCTCCGCTCGGCCGAAATGGCCGCCCCCCTGGCTGCCGCGTTCTGCGCGGGCCACCTCGCGCCGGAAGCGTTCCGGCACGACTATACCGCCGCCTGGAACCGCGAGTTCAGGCTGCGCCTGCGCCTGGGCCGCTGGATGCACGCCGGCTACGTGCGGCCCGCCGTGGCCCACGCGGGCGTGCGGGCCGTCGGCGCCGTCCCCCCGCTAGGCCGCTGGCTCATCCGCGCCACGCGAGGGTAAAGGGGGAGTCGGGGGCGTTGGGGAGTCGAAGATAAAGGGGTAGTCTTGCGCTTTCAATCCACTGTCCCAATTCGCCGTTGCTAGTACACTGAACATGTAGGCGAGGCGCGGGTTGGAGGGAGGCTGAAATTATAGCTTGGGCCTTGCGTTGAACTACACGACTTCACATTTGCGAAGGCAGACGGCGGGAATGCTCATGGCCGTACTGCTGGCAGCAGGGGGGGCGCCCGCGGCGGTGGGGCAGGTCGTCTATGAGGACGATCCGTTCCGTTTTGTCAAGTGGCCGGTGGAGGACGCCAAAGCCCTCTGGCAGGGAGCCCGGTCGCGGCAGGCGCTCTATGCAGCCGGGGTGGGCGGCGTGCTGCTCCTCGCTTCACCCTTCGACGACGACCTGACCGAGCCGATCCGCGACAGCCGCTTCACCTCGCGCCGGGCGGTGCGCGTGTTCGAGGAAATGGGCAACGTGAAGATGCTGCGCCCTGCAGCCGTCGTCCTCTTCGCCGGCTCCCTCTTCTCCGGCAACACGCGCTTCCAGGACGCCGCCTTCACTTCCCTCGAAGCCATCGTCTACGCCAACCTCATCACCAACACCCTCAAGCTCGTCACGGGCCGCGCCCGGCCCGAAGAGGACGCCGGACCCACGCGTTTCCGCCCCTTCTCGAGCGACCGCTCCTTCCCCTCGGGACATGCGACCACGGCTTTCGCCATGACGACGCCGTGGGTGCTCTACTACCCCGGCGCGCTCACGCCCGGTCTGCTCCTCTTCGGCGTCAGTGCCGGCTACGCCCGCATCCTCGACGAGAAGCACTGGATAACGGACGTGCTGGCCGGCAGCGCCATCGGCTTCGCCACCGCCTACTGGCTCACGCGCCGCCACCAGAACCCCGGCGTGCGTCTCCAACTCAGCCCCACCCTCGGCCTCGACCATGTCGGCGTGAAGGTCCGGTTCTGAGGAGTCGAGAGATGAGTGGCGAGTAGCGAAGGGCGAATAGGACGATCGCACCTCTCCCTATTCGCCCTTTACCATTCGCTCTTCGCTACCCGCCCCTAGAAATGCCGGTCGTCGAGCGGGGGCAGGCGGCGGGTGAGCAGGTCGGTGGCAGCTGGAGGCCCTATCTCGTCGGCGACGGTGAGGTGGTAGACGGGCTGCTTGCGCTCGTGGATGACCAGCACCTGGCCTTCCCGCTGCATCTCTAGCAGCACCTCGCCGAGGATCGCCTTCAGGCGCGATGGGTAGGCCCGCGCGAGGCGGTCGTAGCCCGCAGCTACCTGCGCTTCGAGGAGGCTCTGCGAGATGCCGGAGGTCTCGGGCAGCGAATCCTTCGCGGCCGCATACTCGAACCGCTCGTAATGCACGTCCACCGTGGTGCCGAACTCATGGCTGCTTTTCGTAGCCGCGTTGATGTTGACGCCCTGGAGGGCGCGCTGGTCCTCGCGCGTGCGCGTGGCCGAAGTGACGACGAAGCGGTACGGCGGCAATCCCTCGGCGCGTAGCTTCTCCTGGAACCGCTGCCCGATGCGCGCCAACAGATTCGCCATGTGGGGCGTCACGAAGGGCACGCCGTAATCCATCTCCTCCACGCGGTAATACGCCACCCCATCGAGCGGCACCAGCAAATTTTCTTCGACGAGCGTATCCACCGTATCGCGGCTCTCGATGCCAGCCACGCCGAGGGATTCGGCTTTCGCCACATGCGCCTTGTTGCGATAAGTGCGCAACGCCTGCAAATCAGTCGGGGTGAGCAGTTCGACGTCGAGGAAAGCGGCCTCAGCTTGCTCAACGAGTTCGGTCGCGAGGGCCTCGGTCCGCTGCATCACATACGTCTGCATGACGAACGTTACGGTCACCGCCACCAGCACTACGAGGGCGCCGGCAGCAACGACGAAACGACGGCGAGGCGGTTGGATCTTCATGCGCTGCTTCCAATTCATCTTCATCTATGAGGACGTACTTTCTTTTTCGAGGGCGCCAGCGAAAATGTTTAATGCTTAGGTAGCCGCGGGCGTGCCCAGACAGCGCCATCCTTAACCGGATCTCTTCATTTAGAGCGGTCAGCCGAAAAAGGAAAGCTGAAAGCTGATTGCTGACCGTTAGAGCGTCACCCCTGCGCTGCGCGGCGGAGCCGGTCCATGAGGGCCAGCCCCAAGCCCTCCGGCGGTACCTTTTCGCAGTAGATGGCCTTGATGCCCGCGGCGTCACAGCGGCGGAAGAAGTGGAACAGCTCGCGGGCGTAGGTCTCGACATCCTGGCAGAGGGTGTGGACGCGGAAGGCGTGCAGTTCGGGCGGTGGGTGGAGGCCGAGGTAGGCCGAGCCTTGGCCGGGCGTGGCCTCCGCCGGATCGTCGATGAGGAGGACGCGGGCGCGGGGGGCGTAGTGCCGGTAGCGGGTGCCGGGGCTTCGGGCCGTGTCGGGGGCGTCCGCGTCGGCCAGGCGCGTGGCGGGCAGCACGGTCTGGAGCCGTTCGAGCGAGACGGCGCCGGGGCGCAGCACGAGTGGGGCCGCGCCCGTACAATCGACCACCGTCGATTCGAGACCGGCCTCGGTGCGGTCGTCTTGCAAGATGCAGGCGACCCGGCCTTCGAGATCCTCGTAGGCGGCCTGCCAGGTGGTGGGGCTGGGCCGCCCCGACTGGTTGGCCGAGGGCGCCGCTACAGGCCGCCCACATGCCCTCATGAACGCCTCGGCCACCTCGTGGCGCGGCATCCGCACGCCCACCGTATCGAGCCCGCCTGTGACGACACGGGGCACGTCGGCATGGCGGGGCAGGATGAGCGTGAGGGGGCCGGGGAAGAAGGCGTCGATGAGCCGTTGCGCCACCTCCGGCACGCGCGCCGCCACCCGGTCGAGTTGGTCGAGATCGGCAAGATGAACGATGAGCGGGTTGTCGGCGGGCCGCCCTTTGGCCGCAAAAATTTTCCGCACCGCCACCTCACTAAACGCATCAGCGCCGACGCCGAAGACGGTCTCCGTCGGAAAGGCCACCACCTCGCCCCGGCGGATAAAGGCGGCAGCAACCTGGGGCGCATTGGTGAGCAGGGTATGCAAACAGGCGCTCGCTTTTGTAGAAAATCCGGTTACAGCGTATTCTACCCGCGAACGCCCCTCAAGATGCCCGCCCGCTCCATCATATAACCAATTCTTGCTGATCCGCCCGCCGCGCCCTTTCCGGGTTCGAAAAGCCAGGATCTCAGCAGATCAAGTAGACCAGGCGCAGAAGGAGGTCAGATATCGAGAGCAGTAAACCTCTCTGTTGCCGATCAGGTCTTTACCCCGCCGATCCATTTCTTTCATGTCTTTATCTCTCTAGAGGCGCACCAATGGCGGCCGTAACGACAGCGAAGGCGCGGGACAACTTCAGCGACGTCGTCCATCGTGCCGGACAGGAAAAGGAACGGGTTGTGCTGACAGATGATCGAGGCAGGCGGGTCGCAGCAGTCGTTCCTATCGAAGATCTGGGGTTGCTCGAAGAGATGGAGCGCGTGGAAGATCAGGCTGACCTGGAGGCGGCTCGCAAGGCTTTGCGTGAAGGCGGGCCTTCCATTCCCTGGGAAGAGGCCAAACGTATGCTTGCCAAGAATCGAAGCCTAGATTGATTTCGTTCCGCCAGTAATCTCATATTTGCTCCCCTCGCCAGCAGATCGCGCAATGCCAGCACGTACCCTAACATTTTCAGGACGCCCATACCCCTCTTTTCTTCATTCCTTGCTGGCGTGCAATCTCATCCAAAGAGTCTGCTGCCGTGAAATACTGAGTCGAGATCCAGGCGAGTGCGCTGAAGGAGTTGGGCAAGCTTCAAAAGCGCGACCGTGGCCGCATCCAGTACAAGATCGATGCACTGGCCGACGACCCGCGCCCGGCTGGCATGAAAAAAATTTAGGGTAGCAAACAGCTCTACCGGGTGCGCCAGGGAGGCTACCGCATCATCTATCAGATTGAGGACGAGGTGCTGCACATTCTCGTCGTTCGCATCGGCCACCGTGGGGATATTTACCGGCGATAATCGTGAAGGACCAACCGGTCTCTATTCGTATCGCAGCGCCTCTACAGGATCAGCCAGGGCGGCCTTCACGGCCTGATAGCTCACCGTTAGCAAAGCGATACCCAGTGCCGCCACGCCCACCCCGACAAAGACCCACCAGGAGATGTCTA
>JAHEMB010000222.1:0-1861 GCA_024643915.1 Rhodothermaceae bacterium
TAGTCCCCCCCCACCTCGTTCGGTGCCGAAACACCGAGAATGAAATCCGGATCGCCACCGCCGGCTATCGTGGCCCCGTCTACGCCCGCGCCGATCACATTGCCGCTCCAGCCTCCCACCACGTTCGGCCCCTCTTGCGTCGGATCAGGTGCCGGCTCCACGCGCAAGCCGTAGAGCCCGAGGGCGTAGGGCGCCGACGAGAGGGCCTGACAGGCCACCTGCGCCCCGCCGATGCTCGTCTTGAGGTACAAGGCGCGGTCGAAGGCGAAGTCGAAGTAGGCCGCATTCGCCGGGTCGCCCGAGCCCAGCGCCGCCGAGAAGACGCCGCCCGCATCGGGCGTGACCGAGAGCGTCTGGCTCCAGGCGCTCCCCGACGGGAAAGCCGTCGTGCAGGCGGCGTCGGTGAAGAGGGCGAACGTGACGTTGGTGGCCGTCGTGACGGGTAGGCCGCCCTGGAAGAGCACCCCCTGGTAGGAGACGAGGCGCACGGCGTCCTGGGCCTGGGCGGGCAGGGCGAGCCTCAGGGGGAGCAGCGTGAGCAGCAGGGTCAGCAGCAGCGGGAGGCGCAGGCGGTGGTTCATGGCGAAGCGGGGTTGGCGTGGAGGAAAAGGCGAGGAGGGCTGCGCCGTCACTTCATCAGCGTCAGGCGGCCGGTGCGTGCGAAGCTGCCGGCCCGCACACGGTAGAGGTAGACGCCGCCGGGCAGCCCCGCCGCGTCGAACACCGCCGTGTGGCTGCCGGCCTCCCGGAGCCCATCGGCGAGCAGGGCCACCTCGCGCCCGAGCAGGTCGTAGACGGCCAGGCGCACCGCGGCGGCCTCGGCCAGCGCGTAGCGGATCGTCGTCGTCGGGTTGAACGGGTTGGGATGTGCTCCGTCGAGGACGAGGGGCGCCGCCGCACGGACAGGCGCGAACGGAGCGGGCGGCGGCGGGGCGCTCGCCAGGCGCGGCACCGCGGCTTCGGCCGCCTTGAACGGCACGAGGGCGGCGCGGTGCTGGATCAGCACGTTCTCGTTGCCGGGGAAAGACGGGTCCGGCATGGTGAAGAGCACCAGCCCGTAGGACCCTGCCGGGATGGCCGTGCCGCCGGTGCCCCAGATGCCCACCAGGCCTTCCTGCGGGGCGTCGTAGCCCGCCAGCGGTACGTTCAGGGGCGCCAGCGGCCCCTCGAACTTGAGCAGCGGCTCCGCGAAGTCCGCCAACGGGCGCTCGAAGCCCAGGACCGGCTCCTCAAAGGCCTGCCAGGGCGAAGGGAGGGGGCCTGTGCCAAGGCCGATGAACGGCTTCTTGCCCGGCACGAAGTTCACCGGCACCGACGCGACGGCGTCGTACACCCGGTCGTCGAAACCGATGCCGTAGACGATCAGGAAGCGCGCCTCTTTGTCCGTCGTGCCGTCCATGATCGTGTGGGCCACCAGCACGTCCAGCAGGCCGTCGAGGGTCGTCTCGACCCCTTCGATCTTGTCGCTGAAGCCGACGTCCACGAGCCCGTCGGGCTTAGTCTGCGCCAGCGCATCTCCCGAGGGGGGTACCGCCGAGGCCGAGAGCACCAGCAGAAGGACGAGGAGCGCCTTCGAGAGAAATGCCGTGTTCATTGGAAACGTGTGCATGATACACCTCACGGGTTAGACTGGGTGACGTGGTCCGGGGCGGCGCGCGCCCCGGTGCTGTTCGATGGCCTGTTTCCACGCTGCCGCCTCGTGGAGGCGCAGGCGGATCGACTCGCCGTTCGTCAGCCAGACGAGCAGCCGCCCCGCGCCGGTGACGTCCACCTGGAGGACGTCGTCGAGGTCTATCCGGCGGTGGTAGCGCCCGCGCCAGTTCCAGGCGTCGAAGCGCAGGTGGTCCGAGAAGAGCCGCAC
>JAHEMB010000222.1:1961-6491 GCA_024643915.1 Rhodothermaceae bacterium
GCGTCCTGGGGTCTGTTCGGAAACTCCTCGTGGGCTACGCGGGGCCGAGCAGACGACGCTGGCTTCGTTCCGCTGCTTCGCCATAGCCCGGCTATGGCTGCATCGCGCGCCTTGTCAGCGCCGCTGTCGGTGCCCGCTCGCCGGAACGCGAGACTCTCCGAACAGACCCTAAGCGTCGGCGTCCCCGGTCCGGGCCGTCGGCGTGCTGCCGAAGTGCTTGCGAAAGGCGGTAGAGAAGTGGTCGGCGTTCTTGAAGCCGACGCGGTAAGCGACCTCGGCGACCGTCCCGGCGCGCTCTTCCAGCAGCCGCGCGGCGCGCTCCAGACGGAAGCGCCGGATGAGCCGGGCCGGGCTCTCGCCGAGGGCGGCGCGCAGCCGGCGGCGTAGCTGGCGCGGGCTGATCCCGAGGGCGTCGGCCAGGGCCTCGGGGCCGAAGTTGACGTCGCTCATCTGCGCCTCTACCGCCGCCGCCACGGCCGCCATGAACGCCTCCTCCTCCGACGGTACGGCAATGCCGGCAGGCTCCACGCGCACCTCGCGGCTGTACCGGGCGCGCAACTGCCGCCGCACGGCGAGGTGCCGGGCCACGCGCGCCCGCAGTTCGTCTGCTGAGAAGGGCTTGGCCAGGTAGTCGTCCGCACCGGCCTCCAGCCCGTGTACCGTGTCCTGCTCGGAGGCGCGCGCCGTCAGGAGGATGACCGGGACGGCCCGAAGGCGCTCGTCCTCTTTCACCGCCCGAACCAGCGCGAAGCCGTCCATCTCCGGCATCATCACGTCGGTGAGGATCAGGTCCGGCGCGGCGCGGCGGGCGGCTTCCAGGCCGGCGCGGCCGTCGGCGGCCTCTACTACGGTGTAGTGCGGCGCCAGGTAGCTGCGCAGGAGCGCGCGGACGTCGGCGTTGTCTTCCACCACGAGCACCGTCGCGGCCCCCGCCGGTCCGTCCGTCGGCGCCACCTCCAGGGAGGCGCCGGTATCTGCGCCGTCTGTGCCGTACCCGTCGAGGACCCCGGACGCTTGCCGGCCTTCCGGGGAACGCTCGTCGTCAGCCGGGGCCAGGCGAGGCAGCCGCACGGTGAAGGCGCTGCCGAAGCCCGGCTCGCTCTCGACGACGATCTCTCCCCCGTGCAGCTCCACCAGCTCGCGCGCCAGCGACAGCCCGATGCCGGTCCCTTCGTAGCGGCGCGTGGCGGCGGCATCCACCTGCTGGAACCGGTCGAAGATCTTCGGCAGCGCCTCGGCGGGGATGCCCGGCCCGGTGTCTTTGACGGTGATCTCCACGCTCCGGGCATCGCCCCGCTCGTGGGACGGGCCCTGATCAGCGCGCCCGGCGTGCAGCGTCATCCATACCTTGCCGCCCTCGGGAGTGAACTTGAGGGCGTTCGAGAGCAGGTTGCCGACGATCTTCTCCACCGCGTCGCGGTCGTAGACGAAGGCCAGTTCGTCGGCGGGCGCGCGAAGCTGGAGGGCGATGCCTGCCCGCTCGGCCATGGGCGTAAAGGTCTGCACCAGCGATCGGAGAAAGGCCGCCAGATCACCGGCCTCGGGCCGCAGCCGCGCCTGCCCACTTTCTATCCGCGCCAGGTCCAGCAGCTGGTTGACGAGGTGAAGGAGACGCCGCGCGTTAGCCGCCATCATGGCTTCGCGGCGCGCGCGGGCGGGCGGGTCGTCGAGGGCGCCGGGGGCCTGCTCCAGCGCTCCCAGGATGAGGGTGAGGGGAGTGCGAAACTCGTGGCTGATGTTGGCGAAGAAGCGGCTCTTGGCCTCGTCCAACGCCGCCAGCCGGCGTGTCTGCGCTTCCGTCTTGCGCTTCTCTTCCCGCAGCCGCTCCGTGCGCTCTGCCACCAGCGTCTCCAGCCGGCGCTGGCGCTGCGTCAGATGGCGCACCCGCACACGATAGCCGCCCGCGGCCAGCCCGGCGGCGACGAGGGCGCAGAGCCCGAAGAACCACCACGTCTGGTAGAAGAAAGGGCGTAGCGTGAACGCCTGCACCCCACCCGGCGTGCTCCACGGCCCGTTGCCCACCGCCGCCTGCACCTGAAAGACGTACGCTCCCGGGGGCAGGTTGGTGTAGATGGCGCTCCGCTCACCTCCCGCCTCGATCCACGCTTCGTCGTGGTCGGTCAGCCGGTACCTGAACCGCACCTTCTCCGGCGCGCTCAGGTAGGGCGCCGTAAACTGAAACGCCAGGCGGTCGCTGCCGGGCTTGAGCGCCAGGTCGCTCGTCAGCGCCTGGGGGCGTCCATCCACCGCCAGGTGTTCCACGTGTACGGGCAGTGCCACCGGCTCCGGCGACGCGCCTGCCACCTGCGCCGGGTCGATGACCGCCAGCCCCTTCGTAGTCGGTAACCACAGCCGCCCATCCCGCGCCTTCCAGCCGGCCGGTTGGAACCCGCCGTTGCACTCGTTGCTGGGCATCCCGTCGGCCTGTCCATAGACATCCGGAAAGACCCAGTCGATCTCGCCGGCGAAGAAGCGCATGACGTCTCGCCGGGCGAGGCGGAAGAGGCCTTTGTTAGAGGGGAGCCAGAGGTAACCGAAGTCGTCGATGAGGATGTTGTGGATCGTCCCGTCGGGGAGGCCCTGCGCTTTGGTCAGGCAGGTGATGGCGCCGGCGGTGAACTGGCAGAGGCCGCCGCCGTAGGTACCCAGCCAGAGCGTGTCCGGCGCGGCCTCGACGATGGCCCGGACGGTGTTGCTGGCGAGGCCGTCGGCGGTCGTATAGCACGTCGGCGGGCCGTCGCCGAGGCGGCAGAGGCCGTCGCTGCTGGTGCCGATCCACACCGTCCCCTCCTGCGTTTCGTGGAGGTCGATGGGATAGGGCGGCACCGCTATCCCCTCGTCAATCTGGCGCGCAGGCGACCCGGCAAGGAGCTGGTGGACGGTCTCGAAGGTCGTAACCCACACGCGGCCCGACGGGCCGATGGTCATGGCGCGGGCGGTTGACGGAGACGCCGAGACGAAGCGGCGTCCGTCGAAGCGCATGAGGCCGCCTTGGGCGCCGATCCATAGCTGCCCTTCTGGATCCTCCCCCAGCGTCCAGACCCTGTTGGTGGGCAACCCGTCGCGCACGGTATACGTCTGGATCCGGCCGTCTCGGATTCGCGCCAGTCCGTTGCGGGAAGTACCGGCCCAGATCGCGCCTGCCCGGTCCTCGTAGACCGCGAGCATCTCGGAACCGGGCAGGCCGTCTTCGACGGTGTAGGCCGAGAAGAGACGTCTTGTGAGCCGGTGCAGGCCGTTGGCGTTGGTCCCCACCCAGAGCGAGCCTTCCCGGTCTTCCAGGGCCGATACCACACCGGTGCCTATGGGGTCGCCGGGAAGGACGACGGGGACGAAGGCGGCGCCGTCGAAGCGGAACAGACCGCCTCCGTCGACGACGGCCCAGACGGCCCCGTCACGCGCCTCTAAAATTTGAACGACGATGTGGGAGCCGGCGATGGGGTAGCTGACGATCCGCCCCTGCCGGAGCCTGCTGATCCCCTGGCTCGTGCCGAACCACAGGGCGCCGTCGCGGCTCTGGGCAATCGTTCGGACGAGCGGGTGAATCAACCCGTCTTCCTCGGTGAACCATTCCTGCTCTTCTCCACGAATGCGTAAGACGCCGTCGTCGGTGCCTACCCAGCGTGTGCCCGGCTCGGCGCCTGATTCCAGCACGGCCCAGATCCGCCCTTCGGGCAGCCCGTGCTCGGTCGTAAAAGCGAGCGCGCCTTCACGCCCGCGCCCCTGCGCCATGACGCCGCCGAGACAACCCACCCAGAGCCCGCCGTCCTCCCCTGGAAAGATTGTCTGGACGTAATCGCAGGGCAATCCTTGCTTTGCGTTGAAAGTGGTGAAGACACCGTCCCGGTAGCGGCTGAGCCCACCTGTCTCCGTGCCGATCCAGAGGGTGCCGTCGCGGTCCTCAAACAACGCCGTGATGCGGTCGCTGTCGAGCCCGTCCGTCGTGGCCGCCTCGAACGTGGTGAACCGCGTCCCGTCGAAGCGAGCCAGGCCCTGCCAGGTCCCCACCCACAGGTAGCCGTCGCGCGTCTGCACGAGGGCAGAGGCCGCAGTCTGGGGCAGACCGTCCTCGGTCGACCAGGTGCGATGGATGTAGTCGGGAAGAGGGGCGCTTGCCGCCTGGCCACACGCGGGCGGGATGCCGGACAGCAGCCCGGCAACAACGCCCGCCATAGCAACCGAGTAAATGGCTTGCACGGTTGATCTCGGCAACGCTCCAGATGTTTTGGAGGCTCGGGGAGGCGGCCCCCGCCGCCGAAGGCACTTCGTCTTGAGGTAACGTATCACGGCTCTCGACAGCGCCTCTTTGCACGGGTGACCTTTGCTGCCGACCAATGGCTCGCTGCTCACCACGGCCGGCGACCCCGGGTACAGGATAAAAAGATACGCTACGCGGCTATTAATTGGGGGCTTCAGGCGATGTTGCTGCCCGGCATGGCGCGCGTAGAAAGCCGGAACGCGTCCAGGGCTTGAATGCTCCTCAATGCAAGCTGCACACGCAGCACTAGAGGATATAGAGGAGCGCGTTCA
>JAHEMB010000223.1:0-1316 GCA_024643915.1 Rhodothermaceae bacterium
TGGGTAATGGTGCCCTCCGGCGACCCGACCGAGCAGGTGGTCATGACCCTCGCTGGCCTGCTGGCTGAGGGCGACACGGTCATTGACGGCGGCAACACGAATTACAAGGACACGATGCGCCGCGCCGATTCGCTCGGTGGCCGGGGCCTCCATTATGTCGACGTCGGCACCAGCGGCGGCATCTGGGGCCTGGAGGAAGGATACAGCCTGATGGTGGGCGGACCGCACGCGGCCGTCGAGCGGCTGAACCCGATCTTCGAGACCCTCGCGCCCGCACCGGACCAGGGCTGGGGGCACGTCGGGCCGAGCGGGTCCGGGCACTTCGTCAAGATGGTGCACAACGGCATCGAGTACGGCATGATGCAAGCCTTCGCCGAGGGCTTTCATATCATGGCGGCCAAAGAGGAGTTCGGCCTCGACCTGCACCAGATCGCCGAGGTGTGGCGCCACGGCTCCGTCGTCCGCTCCTGGCTGCTCGACCTCACCGCCGCCGCCCTTGACGAGAACCCCGGCCTCGACGGCCTCGCGCCCTACGTCCCGGACTCGGGCGAGGGCCGCTGGACCGTCTTCGAAGCCATCGACCGCGACGTGCCGGCCCCTGTCATTACCCTTGCCCTCCTCGAACGCCTCCGCTCCCGCGTGGACAACTCCTTCGCCGACCGCCTCCTCTCGGCCCTCCGCCAGCAGTTCGGCGGCCACGCGGTGAAACGGACGGAGGATGGAGGTTAGACGATGGCTGTTGTCAGGCTTGGGGATTCAGTCCATTCCAAGACTGTCTGCCTCCTCCCCATGAAGTCTCTCCCACCCCTCCTCTGTGCTGTGTTCCCCATCCCTTTTTATGTTCTCCTCGCGAAGGCAGAGATCCAGTACGGAGGTCAGTATCTTGCAGCTCGCAGCCACAAGCGGTCGAATCTCAGCCTGCAGACGGAAAGCAGCTGACCACTGACCGCTTGCACCGGACCGCTCTGCGCACCACACCCCTGCTTCTTGCACTCAGAAACGCTGCCATGGAACCACCGATGACGATAGACCCCCACCTTTTCGTCGTATTCGGGGCGACGGGGGATCTCATGAAGCGTAAGCTGCTGCCGGCCCTGTACGACCTCACGCAGCACCTGCCGTCCAACTGCCGCTGCCTCATCCTCGGCGCCTCCCGCTCCGATCTCAGCGACGAGGCCTACCGCGACGAGGCCCGCACCGCCCTTGCCAAGCATGGGCTGGATAAGCAGAAGGCCAAACAATGGTGCGCCGGCAACGTGTTTTTTCAATCCATCGGTGACGGCACGAAGGAGGATTTCACGGCCCTCGCGGCGCGC
>JAHEMB010000223.1:1326-6487 GCA_024643915.1 Rhodothermaceae bacterium
ATCGAAGCCCTGGAAAAGGAGCACGATCTGCCCGGCAACAGGGTCTTCTACCTGGCCCTGCCCCCGCAGGCTTTTGAGCCGACGCTGACCGGTCTCGGCAAGGCGGGCCTGGCCGACAGCGCCGGCTGGACGCGCCTCGTTATCGAGAAGCCGTTCGGGCACGACCTGGCGTCGGCGCAGGCCCTCAATGCCCTTATCCACCAGCATTTCGCCGAAAACCAGGTCTACCGCATTGATCATTACCTGGGCAAGGAAACGGTGCAGAACCTGATGGTCTTCCGCTTTGGCAACGCCATCTTCGAGACGCTCTGGAATCGCGACCACGTCGAGCACGTAGACGTTCTGGTAGCCGAGGACCTGGGCGTGGGCACGCGCGCCGGCTACTACGACCGCGCCGGGGCCTTGCGCGATATGGTGCAGAACCACCTCACCCAGCTCCTCACCCTCGTGGCGATGGAGCCGCCCGCCACCGCCACGGCCAACGCCATCCGCCGCGAGAAAATTAAGGTCCTTCAGAGCATCCGTCCCCTCGCCCCAGATGACGTCCTCTTCGGCCAGTACACGCGGGGCGTGGTGGACGGCGAGGCCGTGCCGGGTTACCGCGAGGCCACCGACGTTGCCTCGGACTCGATGACGGCCACCTACGTCGCTGTGCCGCTTGAGATCAGCAACTGGCGGTGGCAGGGCGTACCGTTTGTGCTGCGGACGGGCAAACGGCTCCCACACCGCCTCACCGAAATCACCGTCACCTTCCGCCACCCGCCCATCGCCCTCTTCCAAACTTTCAACGGCTGCCGCTTCAACCCTAACGTGCTCCGGATCACGCTCCAGCCGGATGAGGGCTTCGCACTCGGCTTCGAAGTGAAGGCGCCGGGCGAAGGGATGCGGGCGCGGACGCAGCAACTTCGGTTCGAGTACGAGGAAGCGTTTGGAAAGCTGCCAGACGCCTACCGCACCCTCCTCGAAGACGTGGTGCGCGGCGACCAGACGCTTTTCGTCCACGCCGAGGAGGTGGAGGCCGCATGGCAGCTTTACACGCCCCTGCTCGACGCCAAAGCGCCGCTCCGTTTCTACTCCGCCGGTACTTGGGGCCCTCCCGAGGCCGAGCAATTCCTGCCCCAACCCTGAGAGCCTCTCCCATGCCTGCCTCGCCGTCCGTCCAGGTTTTCCCCTCGCTCGCCGCGTTGAGCGATGCCGCCGCGGCGCACGTCGCCCGTCTGGTGGCCGAGGCGCCGGCCGGTTCTTTCGCGATGGCGCTGGCGGGCGGCAGCACGCCCCGCGCCCTCTACCACTTACTCGGCTCACGCTACCGCGACACCCTCCCCTGGCCCCGTATCCATCTATTCTGGGGCGACGAGCGGTTCGTCCCGCCCGACGACCCCGCCAGCAACTATGCGATGGCGCAAGAAGCGCTCGTCCGGCACGTCCCGATCCCCGAAGCCAACATCCATCCCATCTCCACCAATGCCTCTTCGCCCGAAGAAGCCGCCGCCGGGTTCGAGGCAACGCTGCGCAATCAACTGGGCGAAGAAGGCGGCCTAGACCTGACGCTCCTGGGCCTGGGCGAGGACGGGCACACCGCTTCGCTCTTCCCCGGTAGCTCCGTCCTCACGGAAGACAAGCGCTGGGTGCGTGCCGCCGAGGCGCCCCCCGACGCGGCCCCACGACAGCGCATCACGATGACCTATCCCCTTTTGAACGCGAGCCGCCACGTCCTTTTGCTCGTCTCCGGTGCGGCCAAACACGAGCCCCTTCGCGCCATCCTCGATCGGATGCCTCAGGCCGAATCCTATCCGGCGGCCCACATCCGCGCTCGCCAGTCGCTTACCTGGCTCACCGATACGGCCGCTTTCTACGGCGAACGCGGCTAAGTTTTCTCCGACACCCGGCACCCTGGACGTGGGTCCTTCACTCGAAAAAGAAAGACAGGCTGACGCCGAAAAACAGCGCTGTTTGCAGGCCGCCGTCAATATTAAGGAAAACCTGATCGGAAAGGGTCACCTGAAGCCCGAGGATGGCATCGAGGATGGGCACGACGGGCGGCAGATCTTTTTTTTCACGGATGTCTTTCGCCGTCGGGCTCTGCATGCAGAAGCGCAATTCGAGTTGCCCGGTGGGGCAGACGTAATCCGTCTCATACATGTTGCCCAGGGGAATACCGACGCCGATCCCCATGCCGGTACGGAAAGCAAGCGTTCGGTCGATGGGCCAGCGCCAGATGCCGTAAATGTCGAGGCTGAGCCAGGAAAAGCCGTCGAACTCGAAAAGAGACGGGTTGTGATCGGGTTCGTCCAGCCAGATACCCTCCTCCGGTGCGAGGTTGGCCCAGGAGAAGCTCAGCGCGAGGTCGAAGTTGCCTCGCCGCATCAACCCCTCCACCCCGGCTCCCACCCGGCTCAGGCTCCCCGGTGCTTCCTCTACGAACCACTCGAAGGCGCTCTCCGGGACGAAAATCCCTCGGAAGCGCACCCCCGCGCCGAGAAGCGTCTTCTTGGCCGAGGGCGCTGCCTCAACACTCGTTTCCATAGTCACGCTTTCCTGGCCCGCCGCCGCCTGCGGCCCCGTCCCAAAGAGGCCAACTACCAGGCCCAGCAGCAGGCCAGTCGCGCGGAATCCGCCAGGAGTTTTCATGATGCGGTCAATTCAACGGAGGGTCTGTTTCTCGTCCCGTCGTTCGCACGTCCAATTCCCAGGCCCTCATTCATCCCAGTCCCAGGCTTTCAGCGCGTCCAGGTGTTCGTAGGCCGTCAGGTCGTAATGAATCGGCGTGATGGACACGTAGTCATTTTCCACCGCACCCAGGTCCGTATTCTCACCCTCGTCCAGGTTGACGAAGTGGCCCGAGAGCCAGTAGTACGGCTGCTTGAGCGGGTCCTCGCGCTCGACGAACGACTCTTCCCAACGCGAGCGCGCCTGCCGCGTTACGGCCATCCCCCGCAGTTCCTCGAAAGGCCGTGCGGGGATATTGACGTTCAACAGGATACCATGCGGCAAACCTTTCTGCAACACTTTCTGCGCGATGAGCCGCGCCACCCGCCCCGGCGACTCGTAATCCTCGGCGTGCCAGTCGCAGAGGGAGAAGGCAACGGCATCGACACCGAGGATGGCGGCCTCGGTGGCAGCGCTGACGGTGCCGGAGTAGATCACGTTGACGGCGGTGTTCGGCCCCCGGTTGATGCCGCTGACAACGAGGTCGGGCGTACGGGGCAGGAGCTGGTTGATGGCCAGCTTGACGCAGTCCGCCGGCGTACCGGTGACCGCATGGGCCGGCACTTCGCCCGAGGGCACGCGGAAGGGCCAGGGACGGGCACGCACGGGATCGCGAACCGTGATGGCGTGCCCCACGGCGCTCTGCTCGTTCACTGGGGCGACGACATGGATCGCCCCCAGCCCGTCCATGGCCGCAGCCAGGGCCAGAATCCCCGGCGCATCAATGCCGTCGTCGTTGCTGATCAAGATCAGCGGTTCGTCCGAAAGATCCCGTCTCTCTGCCATCAAGAAGAAAAAGAGGGTTTAATGTACCGGCGTTGCTGAACAAGGAGGACGGGCGGCGATCAGTAACTTTCCGATTCGCTTGGAAAACTCCGCGTCCGCACGTCGTCGATGTAATGCTGTACTGCGTCGGTGATGGTCTCGGCCAGCTCAGCATAATGACGAACGAAGCGCGGGTTGAAATCGGTGGTGAAGCCCAGCGCGTCGTGCGTCACCAGCACCTGCCCGTCGCAGGCCACACCCGCCCCGATGCCTATGGTGGGGATGCTGATAGAAGCAGACACTTCGGCGGCCAGCGTGGCGGGGATCTTTTCGAGGACCATGGCGAAGCAGCCCGCCTCTTCGAGGAGCCGCGCGTCGCGTTTGAGTTGCTCGGCCTCCTCCTCTTCGCGCGCCCGCACTTTGTACGTGCCGAACCGGTAAATGCTCTGCGGCGTCAGCCCCAGGTGGCCCATCACCGGGATGCCGGCGGTGATGATGCGCTCTACGGCCTCGATGATCGGGGCGCCGCCTTCCATCTTGATGGCGTGCGCCCCAGCTTCTTTCATCACGCGGATGGCCGAGACGAGCGCCTCTTTCGTGTTGCCCTGGTACGAGCCGAACGGCAGATCGACCACGACGAGGGCGCGCTGCACAGCTCGCACCACACATTGCGCGTGGTAGATCATGTGGTCGAGCGTCATCGGCAGGGTGGTCTCGTTGCCTGCCATCACGTTCGACGCCGAGTCGCCCACGAGGAGGACGTCGATGCCGGCACCGTCCAGGATGCGCGCGGTGGTGTAGTCGTAAGCCGTCAGCATCGCGATGGGGATGCGGTCAGCCTTCATCTCCTGAAGCGTCTGCGTCGTGATCCGCTTCTTATCGACGGTCGGAATCGTCTGGGTGCTCATCTGAACGAAAACATAGGGGGAAAGGACGAAGGTCGAATGCGCAGCAACCCGGCAGGTTGCGCTGTAATCAAGATAATCCCCCCGTCGGACTTTCGGCGTCGAAAGGCGATCTCCCTGGAACAAAAAAGGGCACCTACCCTTCGGCAGATGCCCTTCCCTTTCTCGGCCGAAGCCGAAAAGATTCTTAATTGGAAGCCGCGCTCTCGTCCACCTCTAGGCCGAGTTGCCGCGCCACGTCGGGCGTGATGTCGGCAATCGTCTGGTCGTTGACGTAGAGGATGATGGGCTGCATGGGGCCGGCCTGCGTGCGCAGGACGAGGTCGAGGCCCTTCCGCTTGGCAACGGTGTCGATGGCATTCTGCACCTTGTCGAGAAGGGGCTTCATC
Organism: Rhodothermaceae bacterium; assembly: GCA_024643915.1. Taxonomy (GTDB): domain Bacteria; phylum Bacteroidota; class Rhodothermia; order Rhodothermales; family JAHEMB01; genus JAHEMB01. The sequence goes on from JAHEMB010000223.1 coordinate 6,095, forward strand.
AACTCCACCTCACGCTCGGCGAGGGCCTGCTCCTCATTCGCGGCGGCCTTCTGGATCTCTTCCTGGAGCGCCATCAGTTCCTTCTCGCGCTCGGCGCGCCGCTCGTCCGAAAGCAAGGCCTGCTGCTTCTGGTACTTCTCTAACTTCTCCTGGTAGTCCTGGAACTTGGTCTGGAGCTGACCCTGGCTGCCCTGGTACTCCGTCTGAAGCTTCTGGCGGATCTGCCGGTACTCCGGCATATTGACGATGATGACCTCGTGGTCCGTATAGCCGATCTTGGGCGTAGCCTGAGCCTGCGCCTGCCCGGCACCGAGGCCGAGGAGGGCGACCAGCAAGAGTGCGTAAAGTCGTTTCAACATTGATGGATACCGTGGTTGTCTAGGGTGACTCGTG
>JAHEMB010000224.1 GCA_024643915.1 Rhodothermaceae bacterium
GGCGCTGGAGGTTGCCGTGAAGGCGCCGGAGCCGGTGAAGTCGAGCGTGCCGAGTTGTCCGGCGTCGGCGGCGTAGAGGGTGTGCGTGCCCGGCCAGTAGGCATTGGCCTCGATGTTGGGCACGCCGACGGGGCCGACATCTGTTTCGCTTCCGGTGCCGCGCCAGATACGTGTGAGCCGGTCGCCGCCATCGGCCACCGCATAACACACGCCGGGATCGTTGCTCGCCGCAATCGCTACGAAATCCACGAAGAATTGCCGGCTGCCGTTCCAGTCGCCCGTCTGGCTGATGCGGATGCGGGTGTTGGATGCGATAAAGCTGGTGAGGTCGTAACTCGGCGTGCCCGAGCCGTTTCCAAGATTCAATTCGGACAGCAAGGTCCAGCTTGAGCCGCCGTTCGACGAAGCATGGATCTGGACGCGGTAGCTACTGCCACCCACGTTTCCGTTGACACGCCAAGGAAGGCTGAGGCTGGCGATGGCGGCACCGCTGAGATTTGCCTGGCGCTCGATGCGGATCCATGTGCTGGTGCTGTTGTGCTTCATCCGTAGCTCGCCGCCGGAAATATTGATCCGACCGGCGTTGGCGAGGCCGTCGTCGTTCGTCTCCTGCCAACTCGTGCTGAAATTCTGTGAGCCGTTGTTGACGTTGTAGGCAGCGGTGGAGAAATTATCCCGGTACGTATCCTGTGCCGCCGCCGGCCCGGCCAGACACGTGGCGGCCAGTAGGAGCACGGCATGTAACCGCCAGCCTGCCGATCGGCGGAGGGTGCCATGCTTCTTCGCGGGGCGATCCGGGGCGTACATGGGGTTCTCCTCTGCTTCAGGTCGGCTCACCCAACGGGGGGAGCGTGCGGGCGTTTAGGCCGCGTGGACGAGGGTGCCGCTAGGCTCGACTACCAGGGCGTTCTTCAGGATGTCGGCGATATAGTGGCCAGAATGGCCATCTCCGTAGGGATTCTCGATGTCGGTCATCCGGTCGTGGAGGGCTTCGCTGCGGAGCAGACGCATCACCCACGCGCGGAGGGTGCCGGGTTCGGTGCCGATGAGCGCACCGCCGCCCGCCTCGATTAGCTCCGGGCGCTCCGTCGTCTTGCGCAGCACGAGAACGGGCACGTTCAGGGAGGCGGCTTCTTCTTGCAAGCCGCCCGAGTCGGTCAGCACAAGCCAGGCGTGGCGGAGGAGCCATAGCATCTGGGGATAGTCCAGGGGCCCGGTCAGCATCATCCGCGCTTCCACGTTGGGTGCCAGCTTGCCCATCACATTTTTGACTGTCTTGCGGACGATGGGGTTGAGGTGGACGGGCCAGATGAGGTGGAGATCGGAGTGGCTTTCGAGCAGGCTGCGGACCTCTTCGGCAATGCCCTCAATGGCCTTGCCCCAGTTTTCTCTCCGGTGCGCCGTCACGACGAGCAAACGCCCGTCCTGTACCTGCTTCACCATTTCGTGGACCTGGTCGAGGGCATCCGGGGAAAGGGAGGCGTAGTACTCAATCGCGTGTTCCATGCCCCATCGCGTGGCGTCGACCACCGTGTTGCCCACCTGGAAGATGGATGGGTCAGTGATGCCTTCGCGTCGCAGGTTTTCCACCGCGCCCTCTGTCGGGGCGAAGTGCCAGTTGGCGATGCGGTCGATGAGCTGCCGGTTCTTCTCTTCGGGGAAAGGATCGTAGTCCCGGAACGATCGCAGGCCGGCTTCGACGTGGCCCACGGGAAGCTTGTGATAGAAGGCCGCGAGGGCGGCCATCAACGCCGACGACGTATCGCCGTGGACGAGGACGGCGGCTGCCTCCTGTCCGGCGAAAAATCCATCGAGTTGGTCCATCAGAAGGGCACTGAGGTGGCCCAGCGACGGACGCTCGCGTTGCAGATGCAACCGATGGTCCGGCTGCATCTTAAAGAAATCATAGAGCGGCCACGCCATCTCTTCATGCTGCCCGGTGTGAAGCACGACCGGCTCCAGCGGACCGCCCCGGAGGGCGTGATATACGGGTGCCATCTTGATGATCTCAGGCCGCGTGCCCATGCACAGAACGACGCGCCGCTTCTCCATCGATTCCCTCTTCTTCTTTCCGTGGTAAGTGCGTTTGTGTGGCGTTAATCCACGGAAAGGGTATCGGTTGGAACGTTTTTTACTAAAGAATCAGAGGGTGAGGGAGTGGATGCGACAGCGCGCCGGCGGCCTCCCGGGGAGCGGCCAGCTACGATAAAATGTCTGCCAAAGAAAGGGAGTCCGTTGCGCTATTGCGTCACCCGCCCCCGCTCAAGGGCCCAGACGGTGCCATGCACCTGCACGCCGGCCGCCACGTCCACGTAGCGCCCGCAGGCTGTGCTCGCGCGCCCCAGTGCGCCGACACGGCAGCCGCGGCTCAGGGTGAGCCTGCGCTCGGCTACGACCACGCCCGTGACCTGCGTCTCCGCGCCCAGCCGCACGTCCTTTTCGCTGAAGACGTGGCCCTCAACGCGGGCGCCCTCTTCCAAGACGATGCTCCGGTGCGCCTTCACGTCGCCGATGATACGCGCGTCCCGTTCAAGGTGCAGGCTTTCGGTGATAACCAGGTTGCCTTCGACGACATGCCCGGCGGGGATCGTCAGGTCGCGGCAGATGAGGAGGCGGTGGTCGGGCACGCCGGCCTCGTTTTCGAGCGCGAGGGGGATCAGCGTCTCCGGCCCGAGGGGTCTTTCCTTCAGGGCAGGCTCGACGCCGAAAAGGAGGTTGGCGGCGTGTAGGCGCTCAAATGTACAGCCTTTTTCAACCACCATCTCTTGAAGGGCCGAGGCGCTGCCGTGCAGGTGCGTGCCTGCACTGATCCACACATTCGCCTCGCCGTGGAGCCACAACGCGACGGTGTTTCCCTCCCCTAGGTGAAGATCATTTTCGCCGTAGATCGCTTCAAACGCGCTGTTCGGCCCGGTATGCAACGCAGTCTTGGCCAGCACTTCTTTGGTAAACAAGAGGCCGGCAGGAAGGGGCTCTGCGCCGCTTTCTTCCAAAAGATAGGGCGCTTTGGCCGACGGGTCCCCGGGACGGGGCAGGTTGGCCAGGTCGAGGGGAACGGGCCTAGTAGCGTTGTCCTGCCCGGCGGTCATCGCCAGGGCGGCGATGAACTGGGCCGGGGCGTGCTGCATCTCCTCCTCGTAGCGGTCCGCGATGGGAAGCGGCTCAGCATCGCGGCGGCTCCGCAGCTCGATGAACGCCGGGAAGAACGGCAGCAGCAGCCAGAGGGCGGTTATGGAGAGGAGAACGAGTAGCATTTCTTGATTGTGGTATGCGGCGTGCGAGAAAATCACGCTGTTGATTGCCGAGGTGAAAACGGTGCGGAAGTGGACATTCTCTCGTCAGCTCCTCGATTCGTCGATTCGTCGTCTCGTTCGTTCGTTGTCTCCTCGATTTGTCCGTTTCGCCAGGCCTCCAGTCCGTTCTCGCGGAAGCGCTCGGTCTTGTGCCAGACGATGTCGCGGCGGCGTTTGCGCGGGCGGAGCTGGCTGACGGCGGCCCGGCCAGTGGAGAAAAGGCTGACGAGGAACCCAACGAGCACGAGTGGAAGGAGGCGGATCCGGTGGCGATGGCCGTCGAGCCGCACCGCTGCCGCAATCTCGAAGAACGCGGCGAAGTTGCCGAGGGTGTTGTAGGAAGCCACCGCGAGAATCGCCACGAGGCCGTGAAGGGCGTGCTCGCCGAGGTAGAAAAGCGCTATCGCAATGAGCCACCCGATGATGAGCAGGGGCGACATCAGGTAGATGCCCATGAGGAGCGTGCCGTCCAGGCGCTCGCGCCAGCGCAGGTGCCGGCTGATGAGCAGGAGCGGCACGTAGCGGAGGGCGGCGTCGGTGTGTCCGCGTGCCCAGCGCTTGATCTGCCGGATGCGGACCGGCCACGTCTCGGGCACCTCCTCGTAGCACTCGTAGCGGTTGGAATACGCCACTTTCCACCCGCCTGCCACGAGGCGGCACGTCAGGTCGGTGTCCTCGGTGAGCGAACTTGGGCGCCAGCCGCCGACGCTGTTGAGGGCGCTCAGGCGCACGCCGCCAACGGTGCCGCCGTACTGCGGGATCAAGTCGAGGTTCATCCGTGCCTGCTGATCGACCTGGTAGCCGCCCGCGCGCTCCATGTCGAGCAGGCGCGTAAGCAGGTTGCGGGGCGTGTTGAGGGGCACCACCCGGCCCATCACAGCGCCCACCTCCGGGTCCAAGAGGGGCGCCACGAGCCGCTTGATCAGATCGCGCCCCGGCACGTAATCGGCGTCGAAAATGAGGGCAAGGTCGGACTCGACGAGGGTGAATGCGTCTTTGAGGGCGGCGGCCTTGCCGGGTGGGCCATCGCTCCGGTGGAACGGGAGGATCTGGGTGGGGAAGCGGACCGCGTAGTGGTCGATGATCTCGCGCGTGGCGTCAGTGGAGCGATCGTTGACGGGGGTAATACGGAGGCGTGAGGCGGGATAATCAACCCGCAGCAGGGCATCCAGGATGGTCGAAATGACTGCTTCTTCGTTGTGGCAGGGGATGAGGACCGTCACTTCGGGCCAGTCCGTCTCGTCCACCGCGATGTACGGGTTGCGCTGCCGCCCGAAGAGCCGATTGAAGGTGAACCAGTAGTGGCGGACTGTGTAGACGCAGATCATGAAAATGATGCCATAGAGCACCCCCACCATCACATCCACCGGCCAGGCGAAGCGGCTGTCGAACCGTGTCCAGAAGGGCGGCGGTGCCTCGACCTCGGTCACCCAGGGCCGTGTGGCAAGGCCGTACGGTTCCAGGGCCACGCTGCTCCCCACGGCAGAGGTCACTGGGGCAGGCGCTTCCGAAACGGCAGCCGCGCAGCAGACGAGCATCGTCAGCATGAACGCGATGCGTAGCGAAAGTTTATGGCGGCGCACGGGCTTCGTGGTATGCAGTGGAGAAGGAGGGCGTATCTCTGCAATAATCGGTGTCTGGCCAAATTTCTTTATCGAGGCCGCCGATCCACACGATTTCGTGACGTTCGTGCAGGGCCGTTGACAACCTTCCCTGCCGCAAGCGATACTTCAGCCTTCCATCCTCTCATCCCTTGCTAGAGACGCCCCGATGGCCGCCCTCCTGAACCTGCTCCAACAGCAGATCGACAACGATACCATAGACCGGCTGAGCAGCGTCGTGGGCGCCGACCGTGCCTCGACCCAGAAGGCGGTCACGGCAGCCCTGCCCCTCCTCATCGGCGCGCTCTCGCGCAATACTCGGCAAGGCGGTGCCCAAAGCCTCGACCGCGCCCTCGCCCGCGATCACGACGGCACCCTTCTCGACAACCTCTCGTCTCTTCTGGGTAGTGCCTCCGGCGGGGGCGGCGGGCTTCTCAGCACCCTCGGGGGGCTTGCCGGGAGCGGCCTCCTCGGGCCTAAGGCAGTCGATGGAGAGGGGATCCTCGGCCACCTGCTCGGGGGCAAGCGGCGTCCTGTGGAAGCGGGCGTGAGCAAAGCCAGCGGCCTGGATGCGGCCAAAGTGGCAAAGCTGCTCGCCTTGCTGGCCCCCCTGGTGATGAGCGCCCTGGGCAAAGTCAAGCGCGAGCGAAACCTAAACGCCGACGGGCTGACCAGCTTGCTGGATGACGAGCGCTCCACGATTGAGAAGGAAACGCCTGCCGCTTCTCCCGGCGGCCTTTTCAGCCTCCTCGACGCTGACGACGATGGCAGCATCGCCGACGATGTGGCACGGCTGGGCGCGTCGCTGGCCGGCTCGGGCGGACTGGGCTCCCTCTTCGGCAAGAAGAAATAGTGCGCTCTAAAGAAGTCTTGTTTGAATGACGAATGATGAATGGCGATTGATGAATGTTGAAGGGTCTGTCTCGGCGATGAAGGGGCTGCCAGTACATTCAACCTTCAACATTTCCTTCGGTAACCTTCGGTTTCTTGTTCGTCATTCTTCATTCAAATCCATAGTGACCGCTTGAGGCTGCACGAGACTTGGCCCTACTCGAACGACTTTGTCGGAGGTGCAACGTCTTGGTGATACCGGCCATGAGGGGCCGGGCATTGTGATCCGTCGCGGCGCGGCTGCGTCGAAAGCAAGGTAGAGGCTGACCAGTAGAGACGGATCTTACACCAACTTATCACCATGATCTGGCCGGGAATCATCGCGCTCATCGCCGCAACCTGTCTACTCCTTCTGTTGCTCCTCGTACGGCAGCGTTTGCTGTTCCGGGCGCGGGTCTACGCCCCGCATGTGCCTGTTAATGAGTTCGAGCGGAGTCTCATCGGGAGCACTGCGGCCGCAACCGCTCGGCCGTCCACGCAAACCATATCACGCTCCGGCACTTTCACAGGAGACACAGCGATGAAGCTGCTGGTCCAAAACGCCGCACCTCATCTCCTCCGCACGTCCAACTACATTGCCCCGCGCGACTACACGCGCCAGGCCTTCCCCTACGTCATCCGGCGCCATCAAGGCAGCCTTGCGCGCCACGTAGCGGACTGCGGCGGATACGCCGAGGTGCCCATCCTGCTCCACGAT
>JAHEMB010000225.1 GCA_024643915.1 Rhodothermaceae bacterium
CGCGTTGTCGGAGCGGCGGAAGTGCGTGTCGCCGTAATTGACCTCGTCCATGCCGAAGCGGAAGCGGGCCACGTCCATCAGGCCACCCAGGAAGCCCTCGCTGATGAAGTCGAGGTTATCAATCTGGAAGTAGCCGCCTTTGACCCAGGCTTCGACGTGGTGGCGCGAGGAGAGGTAGGTGCGCAGGTGCATCCGTACCCCCCTGGCGAACTGAACGTCCAGGTTTAGGTTGGCCGTGGGGAGGGTCAGGTTGGGGGCCAGCTCCATCAGGTTGTCCAGGTCGTTCGACTGTTCGATGCCCTGGAACTGGATGGCGAAATCCCCGCCGGCCCGCAGGAAGAGGCCGTCGAAGGAAGTGTCGGCTTCTTTCGGCGCCTCGAACTCGTTGAGGCCGGCCTTGCCGGGCGCCCGGTAGTTGGGCAGATCCTGCAGCATCTGGGCAGCGGCGCTACCGACGAGCAGCAGCAGGGCCAGGAGGGAGAGGGTGAGTGTTTTGTAGAGCGTTTTCATGGTATGTTGTTGGAAGCAGCTTGCGCTGGATTCCTCACCTCATCTAGTTGGTGGCGTGGTTGGGTTGCGTCGTTGCACTCAGGTCGAACCGGACCGTGATCCGGTCGTGTGCTTTGATCAGGCCGAAGAGGGCGGAAGGCGGGTCGATGCCGAAGTCCGTCATCTTCAGCGAGAAGGCGCCGGTGCCGCGCAGCCGGTCGCCCGGCAGGTGTCGGCCTTCGAGCGCCATGTCGATGCGGCGTGTGGTGCCGGCAATCGTCAGCCGGCCCTCGGCGCGCAGTTGGTAGGCCGCCTCAGCACCGCCCAGCGCCTCCGTCCGAATAAGCTCGAAGCGGATGAGCGGGTGATGCGCGGCCTGCATGGCTTCGTAGAAATCAGCGTTCATGCGCCGGTCGCCGCAGTCAAAGGAAGCAACGGGGACGGCCACCTCGGCGCGGGGGGCGGTGTCGGCCAGGCGTATCATCGTCGCGTCGTCCAGCAGGCCGTACCCAATCACGTTGTCGGTCTCACAGGTGAAGCTGTTCACCGTCGAGGTGCCGTCGATCCAGAGGCGGCTTTCGGGCTGGATGAGGTAGCGCGTCTGCGCCGTCGTCGGGGCGACGAGCAACAGGGCGAGCAGGATGAAAAAGCGCGTTTTCATGGTTGTAGGGACTAAAAGTCAGGCGCGTTAGCGGGCGGCGATCACTTCGTAGTGGACCGTCACGGCGTCGCCCGTCTTAAGCGTGCCCAGCAGGGCCGTCGGCGGATCGATGCCGAAATCGCTCATCTTGAGGGCGGCCTTGCCGGTGTAGCGGACGCGGCCCAGGCCCAGGTCCTTGCCTTCCACTTTCATCGTGATGGCTTTCGAGGCGCCCGCCAGTTGCAGGCGGCCCGTGGCGTTGAGGGCGAAGGGGCTACCGGGCCGGGTTACCTCGGCCTGCGTCAGTTCGAACTTGATGAAGGGATGCTCTTTCGACTTCAGGGCGTCGAGCAGTTTCTTGTTCATCGTGCCGTTGTCGCAGTCGATCTGCTGTACGGCTACGGTCACCTGCACGGCGGCCACCTGCGCGGCGGCTTCTGCCGTCTCGATGGCGCCGCCGAACTGGCCGACCGCGCACGTCCAGTCGTGGAGCGACGAGGTCCCTTCGATCCAGAGCCGGCTTTCAGGCTGGAGCGTAAAGCGGGTTGGGTTGATCCACGCCACCAGCAGAAGGGCCAGGCTCAAAAGGGTTAGGGTCTTTTTCATGGCATCCTGTAAAATCAGGTCGTAAAGGTCGTTTTAGGTGGCTTTGCTCACCAGTGATAAGTAACGGCAGCTTGGGCTTTTTGGATGTGCTGTCTTCCCCGCACATCGTGCCGGGCACGCCTTGCCGGAGCGTGTAGGGGCGCGCCGTACGGCAGGGGGTGGGGGATTTCAACGCGCCGTGTGGGGGAAAACCGTACAGCGCCCCCCGCGGGCCGTGTGGCCTCTCTACAAAAAAAGGCGAGCACCCATGGCGCTCACCTTTTCCCCTATAGCGGCTCTGTCAAGCCTGCTTATCCGGTCCGTTCGCCTTCGACCCACTGCACGGCGTGCTGCATCAGCTCGGCGGCGGTGCGCAGGTTCAGCTTGTCCTTGATCCGCGCCCGGTACGATTCGACCGTCTTCACCGACAGGTAGAGCCGCTCGGCAATCTCACGCGTGCCTAGCCCCCGCCCCGTCAGTTCGAACACTTCGAGCTCACGGTCGCTCAGCACCTCTAGGGGAGACTGGGCGAGATTCTCGCGCCCGGTGGCCATCCCCATCAGCAGCCGCTCGTTGATCTCCTCGCTGACGTAGATGCCGCCGCCGAGCACCCGCCGCGCCGCCCGCACGATCACGTCGCCCGCTTCGAGCTTCATCAGGTAGCCCCGTGCTCCAGCGCGGATGGCGCGCTCGGCGTAAAGCGTCTCGTCGTGGCGCGAGACAATGAGGGTTTTGAGGTCCGGCTTAAGGGCTTGCAGGTGCTTGACCAGCTCCAGCCCGCTCATGCCAGGCAGGGAGATGTCGATGATGGCGAGGTCCACGTCGTGCTCTTCGATCAGGCCAAGCGCCTCCTCAGCGTCGGCAGCTTGCGCCACCACGTCCAGGTCCGGGTCCGTAGCAAGCGAGAGCGCCAGGCCCTTCCGCATGAGGGGGTGGTCGTCTACGATGATGATTTTGTGCATGGGGGTTCCTTCTGAAAACGTGTGAGCATGCAAGCGTGTGGTAATATGGACGATTTCTCTTCTGCACCGTTCGTCCCTACGTCCACACCTCCAGAGGTTTCTACCTTTTATCCGTATTCCTGCCCGCCCATGGGGAGGGGCGCCTGCACGTCGCGCACGGTGCAGATGACGGTGGTACCATCTCCTGGCACGCCGGTAATCTCCAGGCTCGCGCCGATGATGCGGGCGCGGTGCCGCATGATACGGACCCCCATCCCCTGCCGGTCCTCGTCGAGCGCCTCGGGGAAGCCGCGGCCGTCGTCGTGGAGGCGGAGGCGGAGGCGGTTGTCGCCGCCGGCCAGGCTGATCTTCACGTGTTGCGCTCGACCATGCCGGACGGCGTTCGAGACGGCCTCCTGGGCGATGCGGTAGAGGTGCGTGGCGATGGTGTTGTCGTGGAGCAGCACTGTGCCCACCTCTTCGAAGGTGCACCGGATGCCGAAGAGGCGCTCGGCGCTGAGAGCCAGCCGTTGCAGGGCCACGCGCAGGCCCGTCGCTTCGAGATCGACCGGGATGAGGCCCCGCGCCAGCCCGCGCGCGTGCTCGTCCGCCTCCCGCACCATCTCGGTGATTTCTTCTACCTCGTCGGCGGCGGGCGCGTTCTGGTCGCGGAGGCTGCGGGCGAGGTTCTGGCAGATCAGGCCGATGCCGGTGAGTTGTTGACCCAGGCCGTCGTGCAGGTCCTGCCCGATGCGGCGGCGCTCCTGCTCGCTGATGCGCAGGATCTCGTGTTCGAGGCGACGGCGCTCGGTGATGTCGCGCACGACGCCGGTGAAGCGTGCCTGCCCCTCCACCTCCAGTTCGCTCACGGCCAGGTCGAGGGGAAACGTCGAGCCGTCTTTACGACGCCCGACGACCTCACGCCCGATGCCGATGATTTTGCGCCGGCCCGTATCCCGATAGCTGCGGAGGTACTCATCGTGCTCATCGTGGTAGGGCAAGGGCATGAGCATACTGATGTTCCGCCCGATCACCTCGTCCTCGGCGAAGCCGAAGATGCGCTCGGCGGCGGGGTTGAACGACTCGACGGTGCCGTAGGCGTCGATGGTGATGATGCCGTCCACGGTGGTGGCGAGGACGGCGTGGGCACGGAGGCGGCTCTCGTGGAGGGCCGCTTCGATGTGGGCGTGCCGCGTGGCAACCCGGAGGCAGGCTTGCAAGTAGGGCGCGGGGGCCTCCCCCGGGAGGAAAGCGTCCACACCCGCTGCCACGGCCTCCTCCAGCACCGCCGCGCCGGCTTCCTCAGGCCCGACGCGCATCAGCACGAAGGGGCGCGCCTCCTGCGTGTGTTCGCGCAACCGACGAACGAGGGCAAGCCGCTCCTCCGAAATACCCGTGAGGACGACCATCGTAGGCGCGAGCTCCTCAAAGCGCGCCCACGCCTCCTCCACCTCGGCTCGGTGTACGTCGTGCCCGGCCTGGCGGAGTACGGCCTCGACCTGCGCCGCCCCCGCGTCCCACGCGCCTACGATGAGGATGCGCACCGGCGTTGCCTTTTCCCTGCGACCGCCTCGGTTCTCCATCAAAATGATGCCTGGTTCGATGATTTCCGTGGATGAACGGAAGAGCGAAGAAAAATACGAATCGCGAGCATCTCTTACGACGCTACGCTCGACATCCACCGTTTATCCCAGCCTTTTTCGCGCTCAGGGGGCTCTGGGGGAGTGGCGAAGAGAAGGAAATTGGTGCTAAAGATCTAAGCGCCCCCCTAGCGTACGGCGCCCGCAGCTATGCGTTTGCGAGACGACCCTTACAACGAGTGTAGGGCATTCCCCCACACTTGCTGTCACCATCATCCGGGCCGCCAGGGTCCGTCAACGCCTGCGCCACCGATAGGAAAGAGAGGAATGGTCGAGACGCAGTTCGAAAGTTCAAGCCTTCGATTCGTCGGTTCGCCATTTCTCCCCCTCCCCGATTCTCCCACCGACGCACTTTTCCCCGCCTCGTGCGTTAGGGGGACATGGAAAATCTGGCCGAACAGATCGACGGGCAGCCGTACGGGCCGGTGCTGCGGTGCGTGGGCGAGGTGGCTGAAGAGGCGGGCCTCGAAGCCTACGCGGTAGGCGGCGTGGTGCGCGATCTGCTCCTCGGCCGAACGACGACCGACATCGACTTCGTCACGCTCGGCGCCGGGAGTGGCATCCGGCTGGCCGAGGCCGTGGGGCGGGCGCTGGGCGGGCGCACCGCGCATGTCTACGAGAACTTCGGCACCGCCGCCCTCCGCATCCCTCACGGCGACGAGACGATGGTGCTGGAGTTCGTCGCGGCCCGGCAGGAGAGTTATCGCAAAAGCTCGCGCAAGCCCCTCGTGGAGGAGGGCACGCTACGGGACGATCAACGCCGGCGCGACTTTACCGTCAACGCGATGGCGTTCCACCTCGCGCCCGCCCGCTTCGGCGCGCTGATCGACCCGTTTGAGGGGCGGCGGGACCTGGAGGAAAAGATCCTCCGTACGCCGCTTGATCCCCGGCAGACGTTCGAGGACGACCCGCTGCGGATGATCCGCGCCGCCCGCTTCGCCGCGCAGCTTGGATTTAAGATCGTCCCCGACACGTTCGCCGCGATGGCCGAGAAGGCGCCGCGCGTGTGCATCCTCAGCCAGGAGCGCATCACGGACGAGTTGCAAAAAATCATGTGCGCCCCTCTGCCCTCCGTGGGTTTCGCGTTGCTGCACCGGGCTGGCATCCTGCCGCGCCTTTTTCCCGAACTGACCGACCTGGAGGGCGTCGAGGAGATCGACGGGCAGCGGCACAAGGACAACTTCTACCACACGCTCCAGGTGGTCGACAATCTCGTGGCGATGACGGCGAGTCGGTCTTGCGAGGAGACGTTGTGGCTACGCTGGGCCGCCCTCCTGCACGACATTGGCAAGCCCCGCACCAAGCGCTTCGACGCCGAAGCCGGCTGGACCTTTCACGGGCACGAGGAGCGCGGCGCACGGATGATCCCGAAGCTCTTCAAGAAGCTGCGCCTGCCCACCGACGAGCGGATGAAGTACGTCCAGCAGCTCGTCCGCCAGCACCACCGCCCCGTCGCCCTCGTCGATGAAAACGTCACCGACAGCGCCGTGCGCCGCCTCCTCTTTGACGCGGGCGAGGCTATCGAAGACCTGATGACGCTCGTCCGCGCAGACATCACGTCGAAGAACCCGCGCCGTGTCCGCCGCTACCTTGGTGCTTTCGACCGGGTCGAAGAAAAATTCGCCGAGGTGGAGGAGAAGGACCGGCTGCGCAACTTCCAGCCGCCCGTGGACGGCGCGGAGATCATGGCGGTGTTGGGGCTGGGCGAGGGGGTGGCCGTGGGCATCATCAAAGAGAACATCAGGGAGGCCATCCTTGACGGCGAGATTCCCAACGAGCACGACGCCGCCTTCGCCTACATGATGCGCATCAAGGACGAGGCCCTGCGTCGCGGGCGGCTCTTCGAGGAGGTTATGCGCCACCTCGAAGGCCCCGAGCGCCGCGCGATGGGCGCTATCAAGGAAGTCGTCTTCTCCGGCGCCTTACCTGACGATGACGATGCGGCCCTCGCCCGGCTGATGGAAGTCAAAGACGAGGCGCTGGTGGAGCGGGTGGAACAGCCACCAGGCTGATCATTGTGCGCCTTCGTTTAGCACGAATTCCCTGAGCTTCAAGATCAAACTGTTACTTCCCGAAGAACTCGCGCAGTGATTGTTGTAGGAAACCAGCCCCACCTCCTTCACTAACTCGAGCGAAGTGTTGTTGCCCCATCGGCGCTTCGAGGAAGGAAGAGGACGCTGCC
>JAHEMB010000226.1 GCA_024643915.1 Rhodothermaceae bacterium
TATCGGTGTTTGCGAGCGTGCCGTTGGTGATGGTGAGCACCGTCGCGTTGCGGATGAGCAGGTCGGCCTGCATCGGCTTGTCCCGGAAATCCTGGCCGTGCACCGGCAGCGCCAGCAGGGCAAGCACCATCAGCAGGGTAAAAGGTCGTCTTTTCATGGCAGCAAGGCCCTTTCTGTCTATCAAAGGAAGCGTCAAGAAACTGGATACCAACCTACCCGGCAGGCTACCGGCTCGGCCCATCGGTTCGCGTACCGCTGATAGGCAGCGAATCGCCGCCGACCTCAATGGTGCCTGCGAAAGTATCACCAACGAGGGTTACCTCCGCGGTGATGCGACCGTACGAGCCGCCCTCAAATGCGAAGGTCAGTTCGTTGCCGTCGAGCTCCACTCCTTCAAGCTGGGCCGGCTCGGGCAGCACGTCAGCGGTGAGGGTGCCACTGAGGTTGCCAGGGTTGCCTGTCAGAGTGAGCGTGCCGGTCACGTCGCCGTCGGGAGAGGGGACGGTGAAGCTCCACGTCCCGGCTGGGTTGACCGGGGTGCCGTTCGCAGGCAGCGTTTTCTTCGTCTCGTACTTGAACTGGCGTCCTTCGACGAACACATAGCGGACCTTCGTGTCCTCCTCGAAGAGCGGGCCGGTCGTCACGACGAGGTTTGCCATCTTGCCCGGTTCCACGGTGCCCATCCTGCGCGAGAGCCCGAGGATCTCCGCGGCATTGGTGGTGAGGGCGGCCAGGGCGGCATCTTCTGGCAATCCGGCTTCGACCATCGCGCGGAGATTCTTGTGGAGATCCTGGGGGTTGGCCTCAAGCGTGGTAAAGCCGAAGGGTAGACCGGCGGCGTGCAGTTCCGCGGCGGTGGCGGCATAGGCTTGTCGCGCTAGAGCCTGACGTGCCTCCAGGTTTTCCTTCTCCTTCGTCACATCCCGAAAGCTCCTAGTGCGGAAATCATGCACGAAGAAGCTGCCAGGCGCCTCGGAGGTGACGGTCTTGGCTGAATCAGAGGCCGCCTCTACATTCTCCACTGTGAGCGTGTCGGCAGCGGTTGGGATGCTCGCTTTAGACGTGTCGCGTTTGGCGGCCTTGTCTTCGGGCAGGTCGAGTGAAAGAAGAAGCGGCACATCGGCCTCCTTCAGGGCGTCGACCACTTCAAAGCTCTCGTTAAGGCCGGCCAGGACGAGGTCGAAGCCAAGTTCTTGGCGCAGGGCCAGGGCGCGGTGTGTCTCAAGCGCGCCTTCGGTGTAGAAGTAGACGGGCTTTGCGCCTTGCACGACCGGGTAAAAGGCTTCGTACTTGGGATCGTAGGCCGGGCGGCTCAGGCCGGCGGGGTTCTGGTCGTAGAGGGCGGCCACCTCCTGGCGTCGCGCTGCCTCGCGGTAGAGTTGCCGCATCACAGCGATGACGCCCATCGGCGTGGAGGGATAGACGCCGCGCCGCGTATCGAACCGGGCGAAGAGGCCTAGGTCGCCGTCGAGCACCATCGTGTTGGGATCGTCGCCGGCCAGGAGGACGAGGGCGCCGGTGCCGGGCAGCACGTTGCCGTAAGGCACCACGTGAGCCGCCGTGAACCCGGCCTTGCGCAGTTTGTCGATGGAGCCGTCGTCAGGCTTGAGCAGGGGGCGGGCGTCCTGGTAGGGCGTGAGGCCGGCCACGTCGTCAGGCGGATTCCCGGGATCCTTCACCTCGACGCGCCCCTGCTCCTTCGGCTTTTCGAGCCCTACATGCGAAAGCCCATCAATGAAGCCGGCGTAGACGACAAGCGAGTCGCCGTCGAGGCGGGCAGCGTCGAAAGGCACCGCCACGTCCCGCCCAACGGCGAGGATGAGCCCGTCGCGCATAACGACCGTGCCGCGCTCAATCACCTGCCCCGGCGCCTGCACAATCCGCGCGCCCTCGATGGCAATCGTCTGCGTGGCGCGGGGCACCGTCTCCTCTTGCGTATCCTGCGCACTAGCCTGCGGGGGCAGCAGGGAAACGAGGCAAAACAGCACCAACAACCGAAACGGATTCGCACCAGGGCGAAGGGCGGCGGCGAAAGTCATCGTAGGGCGGGGTAAAAGATCCGAGGGGAGCGTGCAAAATACCACGTAATCAGCGCAAAAGGCAGGGGCAATTTGCGGTGGCTTTATTATTCAAGTGAAATACGTGTGCAATATCAAATCCGCTTGCGCGCGTTTCTACATTCAGTCGGCTGCGCCTCGTGTTGGGCTGCGTGCGGATCTCTTGGGCCCATTGCCTGCCGTTTCAGCGGCCCGTAGCTGGGCTGCGCGCCTCGAAAAGTATTGGCTACTGGTTCTAAAACCTCTCGCGCTCTCCTAAAACTGACCGCCCCGACAGTGTCTAGGTCCCGCATGTTGGCCTTAGAAACTGTTTGGTAAGATGAGGTGGGCCTGCACGCGGCTTCTTTCCGCCCATCAACACCCGCTGCCCTCGCCTTCCGGCTCGGTTTCTCGGCTCGTAGCGCAGCTACGCGCCTCGAAAGTCGTGTGCTGCTGAACAAAAAGCCGCTCGCGCTCGGCTGCCAACTGACTTACCAAACAGTTTCTTAAAGCGCAACGGACCAATCATCTACCACTCCCAGAATGATTACGTTGGCAGCGATGCCTTCGTCGGTGTCCATGAGTTGCTGAACCACCGCGCCTTCCTTGGCCACCAGCACCACGTCATTCAGGCCGGCACCGAACCTCGGGTCCAGCGCCAGCATGTCTTTTTCACCCATCAAGTCCCCCTGGGGATCAATGGGATGCACAACGAGCAGTTTCGCTGCACAAAAGGCCTCACTTTTCTGGGTGGCCACGATGGTGCCGGTCACTCTGCAGAGGGTCATGGACTAGAGGAAAAGGTCAGACGGCCTGTACCGCAAAGTACGAAAGGATATGAAACCACGACAACGGCAGCGCTAGAATCTGGTGGCGGTTCTTCTGAAGATTCTCGACCTCAAGAAACGAAAGCAGGCGGAATAAAAATTTACACGCTTTCTCGGATAATTCAGGGTTCTTTTGTTGAGGCAAATAGGGAGAGGAGATTGTTATTTTATTGTATCCGAGAAAACCTTAAAACCTGTGATGAGATATGAGGGCCTATCTGCACACTGTGACTGCCTTGCACCCGGACGTGCATCGGCAATAGCTTTGACTAAAACGACCACGTTTCTGAGGAAAAGTTATGTATAGTACCAAGGGGATAGAGGCGGTTGCCACCATAACCGAACTGCGCTCCAAAACCTCTGAGCTTGTCGAGCATGCTAAGAGCATCGAGCGCGGCATCCTCATTCAGAAAAACAACGAACCGTATGCGGTCTTAATCAGCTACGATCTTTATCTCGAACTTCTTGGACGGCAGGCGGAAAAGAAAGGGCAGAAGAAAGGGTGAACGCCTAACGCAGCCCCGGCCGGCCTCTCTACTTCCTGGGTGTGGTGAGTAGCCTGCCTTAACCTGGAAGAGAGCAGGCAGGCTAACCATTCGTCACGAAATCCATCGCTTCAACTCCTCCACGCGGCGCACGATGGCCTCGCGGTCCATCTTGCTATACTGCGGAGGAAGCAGGGCGCGGCTGGTACATTCAAGCACGGCGGCTAGGGTCTGGAGCTCCACTTCCATGGGGTAGGTCGGCGGCATAAAATCCTCGACCACCTCCTGCAAGATCTCCGGCGTCACCTTACCCTCCTTGCCTTCTGCGGCGGCGCGGAACTTGGCGCGCGTCATCAGGGCCTCCATATCGGCGCCGCTGAACGTGCGCTCGCCGTTGAGGAGAGATTCAGGCACGTCTTTCATCGGGATAGAGACCCCTGTGCGGCGCATCATCACTTTGAGCAGTTCCTCCCGTTCTTCCCGGTCGGAAGGGTAGAAGAGGGCGAGGTGCTCTTCGGCGCGGCCCTGGCGCTTGAGGTCGACCGGCATCAGGTCCGGCCGGGCGGTGACCAGGAAGAAGATCACGCGGCCCCGGTGCTTGGGGTTGCTCATAAACGTGGCGATCTGGGCGAAGACCCGCTGCGAGACGCCCGAATCACCGCTCGAATCGCGATCCCCGAGGGCGGCGTCGGCCTCGTCGATCATCACGGCGACGGGCGTCATGGCTTCAAGGAGCGTGAGGATCTTCTCGAGGTTGCCTTCGGTGACACCCTGCCACTGGCTGCGGAAATTTTTGAGCTTGACCATCGGGATGCCGATATCTCCTGCAAAGCAGGTGATCATAAACGTTTTACCCGTTCCCACCGGGCCGCTCACGAGGTAGCCCATCGGCATCACGTCAGGGCGGTTGTTGCGCAGGGCAGTGGCGGCGTGGCGCAGGTGCTCCTTGGCTTCGGCGTGCCCCGCCACCATACCGAGGTTGTAGTCGGTCTCGATGAATTCGAGCATCCCATACGCCTCGGCCTCGATGAATTCCTTCTTCATTTCCGACAGAATTTCGTACGAAAGTTCTGTCCTGTTTTCGAGCACATCGGCTAGAATGGTGCGGAGCTGGATGAAGTTAAGGCCGGCTGTGTTTTGTGCGAGAGACTCCCCGGAAACCGTCGAGTGGTCGCGGAAGGCCTTCTCTCGGTCCGTCAAGTACCAGTTCACGAAATGGCGCCGGGCCGCTTCACCAGGAATGGGGATCTGGATCTCGGCGGTATAGGGGCTCTGGACGAGCTGCTGGTTGAGATCGCTCAGGTTCTCGGTGATCATCACCACCGTGAAGTCGCTCCGCAGGAAGATCGGGTCGTGCGACCATTTCTGGAGGAAGACAAGCGCGTTGCGGTCCTCCGCCGAGTACATCGACGCTTCGGCCATCGGAACCACCGTCTCCGCATAGTCGATGACGCAGGCAATGCGCTTGCCGTCCGCCAGCCGGAGCCGGAAATAATTTTCCAGCACGGAGAAGACGCGGACGGGGTCCTTGGGCAGCTTCTTGGCATAGTCCGTGCCGAAGATGGTGTCGTAGCCGGAAAGCGCGCGGTTGAAGTCGCGTTGCGATTCTTTATCGGAGAAGTGAATGCCCCCGGAACGGTCGAAGAAAAGGACGATGTCGCGGATGGCGAAGAGGTCGTCCGTGAGGAAGGTGCGGAGGGGGACGTAGCTGGGGCGGTCCTCCGCATCCCGCGTGGGGACGAGGTCGCGGACGTTGCCGTAGAGGATGAACTGGGTGAGCGTCTTCGTGAAATACTTCCGCGCGAAGTCCTTCGCCCATTCGGGGTAGTGCGCCGTGTAGCGCTCCAGCGCGCCGGCAGACGCCGACGAAGGCACGCGCAGCGTCTTGCTGTCCGATGCGGCTTCCGGCTGCTCCGGCTGGGTTTCGGCGCTGTCGGAGACAGTTGTGGCGGCGGTTTCTTCCTCGGTCAGCACGTGGTTTTTTTCTGGCATCTTCGAACGCGATCAGGGGTGAGGGGAAGGGGCGGGAATTAAAAGGGAGGCGCAGGGAAAAGTTGCAGTAAAAAGCGCGTCCCCGCCGCCGAGAACGCGCTTTTCCTGCGCCCAGAGCCCAGGCGCGAATCAGGCGACGGTCACGTCGTCATTGAGGTAGACGTCCTGAATAGCATTAAGGATATCGACGCCTTCATCAAGCGGTCGCTGGAACGCTTTCCGGCCGGAGATGAGGCCCATGCCCCCGGCGCGCTTGTTGATGACGGCGGTGCGGACGGCCTGCTGCAAGTCGTTCTTGCCGGAGCCGCCGCCTGAATTGATGAGGCCGCACCGCCCCATGTAGCAGTTGGCGACCTGGTAGCGCGTCAGGTCGATGGGGTGGTCGCTGGAAAGCTCGGTATAGATGCGCTCGTCGAGCTTTCCGTAGCTGGAGTTGCCGGTGTTGAGGGCGCGGTACCCGCCGTTCGATTCGGGTTGCTTCTGCTTGATGATGTCCGCCTCGATAGTGACGCCCAGGTGGTTAGCCTGCCCGGTGAGGTCCGCCGACCCCTCGTGGTTGGTGCCGTTGACCTTAAAGGCGCTGTTGCGGACGTAGCACCAGAGGATGGTGACCATGCCCAACTCGTGTGCCCGCGAGAAGGCTTCCGTCACCTCCTGAAGCTGCCGCATCGAGTTGTCGGAGCCGAAATAGATGGTAGCGCCCACCCCCACGCACCCCATGTTCCAGGCATCCTCGACGCTGGCATAGAGGACCTGGTCGTACTGGTTGGGGTAGGTCAGGAGCTCGTTGTGGTTGAACTTGAGGATGAACGGGATGCGGTGCGCGTACTTGCGGGCCACCGCCCCGAGGGCGCCGAACGTGGTGGCAACGGCGTTGCAGCCGCCCTCCATCGCCAGGCGGATGATGTTCTCCGGGTCGAAGTACATCGGGTTCTTGGCGAACGAGGCGCCGCCCGCGTGCTCGATGCCCTGGTCGACGGGGAGGATGGAGAGGTAGCCGGTGCCGCCCAGCCGCCCATGGTCGAAGATGGCTTGTAGGTTGCGCAGCACACGCGGGCTCCGGTCCGAGTCCTTCCACACACGCTCGACGAAGTCGGGTCCGGGAAGGTGAAGCTGGTCCTTGG
>JAHEMB010000227.1 GCA_024643915.1 Rhodothermaceae bacterium
CCTCCGGCGGCACCTGCTGCGCTTCGCCGCCCGGGCGGGGCACGCGGAAGAGGGAGTCGGCCTCGAACCGCCCCTGCGGGTTCCACGTGAAGTAGAGTGCCTGCCCGTCCTCAGCCCAACGCGGCGCCGAGGGCCAGCCGCCGATCCAGGTGTCGGGGTCCTGCATGATTTTCTGCACCGTGAGGGCCGCCTCCTGGGCGAGAGCGGCGGTGGGGAGGAGAATCAATAAAAGGAGCGGAAAAAGGCGGTTCATCGAGGTTGGTTTGTTGCGGTTGGTCGAAAAGTAGGGCTTGCCACAGCATCGGTGGCGGGCAGAGACAAGAGAAAATCAATCGTGGCTGGGTGGGGTTCCGAAGAAAGTAAGGGGCTGTCGCTCGAAGCGTCGGAGTGGCGCACGTCGCCCCTCTGGGGAATCGGGCTGGTGGAGGACTTCCAGGGCGGCCAGGCGTTTTTCCTGCACGACGGGCGAGCGCGCTCCCTCTGGGATGCCATCGGCTTCCACGGTGGTGAGGGCGCGGCGAGTAGGGCGGCCTTCGACCGGTTTTCGGAGGCGGAGCAGGCGCAACTCATCGCTTTCCTAAAGTCGTTATAGGCGAGCCGATCGGCCGCCGCGCCTTTCTGCTAAAAAGTGTGGCTGCCGGGGCCGGGTACGCCGGGTGGCTGCTGGCCGCCGGGGCGCGCGCTACGTGATCGCCACCCCCTGGGGCAACCGCCTCGTGGTGCGCAAGGTCGACCTGGCCGGGGAGCCCTACGTCCTCCTTGAAAACCCGCAGAGCCGCGTGCCATCTTCTTGCACCGCGCGGACGAGGACGATTACACGGCCCTCCTGGCGCGCTGCACCCACCAGGGCGCCAGGCAGAGCCGGTGCGGGCGACCGCCTCGCCTGACCCTGCCACGGCGGCGAGTACGCTTGCAACGGTGAGGTGCTGCATGGCCCGACGGAACACCCGCTCTACCGCAATACCGTCGCCACCGATGCCGAGCACGTGTACATCGAACCGCCGGCTACGTTGTAAAACGAACAATGAGCAATGGGTGGGAGGCGGTGAGATGCTTGATCGAGGGCTACGCGCTACGCCGTACGTCCCCTTTCCCTCGATGGGAGAGCAGGGCTGTTAAGTTCTCATAAGCTGTGGGAGTTCTTTGACTTTGTTGGCGAGGCACGCCGTTGTCGTCTTGAGTGATTCATAGGCCTGCTGCCGGTAGAGCGGGCGATCTCGTGGTAGCCTGACCGCTCATAATAGCGAGTAGGACCAGCACTAGCAGCGCTGGCAGCAGGTAGCGTTTGCCTTCTCGACGACGGAAGTCGGGGATCTCTTGGAGGTAGTCCAGGAGGGGCAAGGAAACATCAGGCATGGCGTTTTTGCCAGAAGCTACGCGCCTCAGAGGCACCTTCCTACAGCCTTATCAAAGATCTTAATAGTCCTGCCCTTTGAAGGGGGGCATGAGCCGCAGGCGACTGAGCGCCAGCTAAAGGAGCGCAGCGACAGGGGGGTGTTCTTTCCTGCAGTGCTTGCTAGAAGCTACACTTCAACGGGATCTGGTATCCTCCAACAAAAAGTCCTGCCGGCCACGCCCGCTCGGGAGCGCATGCAGAAAGGCGTCCTGGGATGCCTTGTGCCGCAAAGAAAGCAGGCGCTAATCACCGCACCTGGCCTTCCCAGCGGACGAGCACGCCGTAGGTGTTGAAGTAGGCGTTGATGACATCGTAGCCATCGGGGGCGGAGGGGGTCATCTCCTGCTGGGCCAGGCCCCAGCCCTTCACGGCCGAGCGGCGCGAATGGCTGTAGGGCATGCGGTACTGATAGTGCGCCAGCCCGCCCGCGCGCTGCGCCACCGGCGCGCCGAGCTTCGCCTCCACGTCCGCGCGCTTGCGGCCCAGGAGGGGGTTCATCGTGTCCTGAAGAGCCTGCTGGCGGTCCACCACATTGGCCGTCCCATTCCCTCCCCCGAGCGGGGTCTGGAGGAAGTTTGCCATCTGCATATTGGCGCACCCGGCGAGGCCGAACGCGAGGAGGAGGGCAGCGAAGTAAGAACAGCGCATCGTCGAAGGGCGGATTGCTGAGATCAAATTGCGGATGGCCTCCGTCCCCAAGATACACATCGTAGCCGACACGTACCTATAGAAGAAGCGGTCAGCCTTCAGCGATCAGCGGTCAGCTTTCTGAAAGGGAAAAAGCTGAATGCTGACGGCTGAAAGCTGACCGCTCTTCTCAATCCAAAATCGGCTACGCTTCCGCCATGGCCTCGGCCTCTTCGACCACCTTGTCCTGGACGAAGCGCGGCATGGGCTCGTAGTGGCTGAAAGAGGCGCGGTGCAGGCCCCGGCCCTGCGTGATGGAGCGGAGCGAGGTGGAGTAGCGGTACAACTCCGCCTCGGGCGCCTGGGTGATAATCTTCTGGAAGACGCCCTCGGCCTCGATGCCCTGGATGCGCGCCCGCCGCGTGTTGAGGTCGCCCATCACGTCGCCCGTGTACTCTTCGGGCACGATGATCTCGACGTTGTAGATGGGTTCGAGGAGGGCGGGGTTGGCTTCGCGGAAGGCGCTGCGGTAGCACATCCGCGCAGCCGTCTTGAAGGCGGCCTCGTTCGAGTCGACCGGATGCATGCCGCCGTCGTAGATGACCACGCGCACGTCGCCGACGGGGTAGCCGGCGATGGGGCCGTCCTGCGAGGCCTCCATCACACCTTTCTGGATGGCGCCGAAGAAGCGCCGCATGTCGATCACGCCGCCGACGATGCCGTCGATGAACTGCACGGTGGAGCCCCAGGCCGTTTGGATCTCGACCTCGTTGCGCTTGCTGATGTCGGGCGGCGGATTGAAGGGGCCGTTGAGCGGCTCGATGAGCATGGAGATGTCGGCGAACTGGCCGGCGCCGCCCGTCTGTTTTTTGTGGCGGTAGGAGGAGCGCGCTTGGCTCTGGACCGTCTCGCGATAGGCCACGCGTGGTTTGTAGAACTCCATGTCTACGCCGAAGCGGTTCTTGAGGCGGTAGCGGGCCACCTCCAGGTGCATCTCGCCCTGCCCGCCGAGGGTCATCTGCCGCAGGTGCTGGTCGTGCACCACCACGAGCGACGGGTCCTCTTCGACGATCTGGTGGAGGCCCTGCGCCAGCTTGTCCTCCTCGCCCTCGCGCAGGGCGCGGATGGCCGTCCGGTAGCGCGGCTCGGGGAACTCAATCGGGTTGATGGCGACGCGGTTGCCTTTGGGGCGGAGCGTGTTGTTGGTGTGGGTGTCCTTCAGCTTGACGGCCGCGCCGAGGTCGCCGGCCATCATCTTCTGCACGGGATCACGTTCGCGGCCGTTGAGGGAGAAGATCTGGCCGAGGCGCTCGCCTGCGCCCGTCTGGGCGTTTTCGAGGTCCATGCCCGGCTCCAGGGTGCCGCTGTAGATGCGGAAGAGGGAGTAGTCGCCCACGTGCTGCTCGGCCATCGTGCGGTAGATGAAGGCGATGGGCGCGCCCTTCGGATCGGCCTTGACGGCGTCGCCCGAGGTGGTCTCGGCGGGAGGCATCTCGGCGGGGGAGGGGAGGACGTTGTCAATAAAGCTCATCAGCCGTGCTACACCGACGTTGTTGGTGGCGCTGGTGACGAAGATGGGGAAGAGTTCGCGCTTGAGCATCGAGTTGTGGAGGCCCTGCCGCATCTGGTCCTCGTTGAGGGTGCCCTCCTCGAAGTACAGCTCCATCAGTCCCTCGTCGTTCTCGGCGATGTTCTCGATGAGTTCATTGTGGAGCTGCTCGGCCTCTTCGCGGAACGCCTCGTCGATCTCCTTAATCTCGGCCTGGCCCTTGCCGCCCGCAGGGTAGTGGAGCTGCTTCATCAGCAGGACGTCGATGATGGAGCGGCTGCCGCCGCCGGCGGGGATCTGCACCACCGTGGCCCCGCGCCCGAAGCGCTCCCGGATCTGGGCGACGAGCGTGCGGTAGTCGGCCTCGCTCTTGTCGAGGTGGTTGATGACGAACATCGAGGGCTTCTTCGTCATCGTGCCGTAGGTCCAGGCCAACTCGGTGCCCACCTGCACGCCCTCGGCGGCGTTCATCACGTAGATGGCCGTGTCCGCCACCTTGAGCGCAGAGATGACCTCACCGACGAAGTCGGGGTAGCCGGGCGTATCGAGGATGTTGATCTTGTGGCCTTTCCACTCGGCATGGAGGAGCGAGTTGAAGACGGACATCTGCCGCTCGTGCTCGCTGGGGTGGTAGTCGCTGACGGTGTTGCGCTCTTCGATGGTGCCGAGGCGGTTGAGGGCGCCACTGACGTAGAGCATCGCCTCGGCCAGCATCGTTTTGCCGCTGCCCTGGTGCCCTACGAGGGCCACGTTCCTGATGTGATCGGCGTCGTAAACGTTCATCTGCTTCCTCCTTACTTAGGGGTTGGCCGGTTGTCAGTTGGCCGGTTGCCGATGCTCTTCTTGCGGAGAACTCGACAGCTGGCGAACCGTCAACTGGTAAACCTTCATCCTTATAGACACGTGCGCCACGCAGCCCTGCAAGGACCGGTGGCGCTCTTTCTGTTGCGCAGGGGATGGGAAAGAACCCGTGGTAATTCGGTCGTGCGCCGCCCCAGAACAGTCGCCCGGCACTGCTCGTTAAGATACGGTCAATCTGGAAATAATCAAGGGCGCTAAAAGGGTTTCGGGTTCCGGGTCTCGGGATGAGAGGTCGTTTTTCTCAACCCGAAACCTGAAACGCGAAACCCGAAACCTAAAGATGAACCTGCTTGCGATAGAGACGGCGACGGACGTGTGCGGGGTGGCGCTCGTGCAGGACGGGCGGCTCGTGGCGGAGCTGTCGCTGCGGCGCCCGAGGGCACACGCCGAAAACCTGGTGCCGATGATCCAGGATGCGCTCCGCTATGGTGGCCTTGAATCCAGGGCGGTGGAGGCGGTGGCGGTGTCGGCGGGGCCGGGGTCCTACACGGGCCTGCGCATCGGGGCAAGCACGGCCAAAGGGCTGGCTGCCGCCGTGGACGCCCGACTCGTCGCCGTGCCCTCGCTTGAAGCCCTCGCCGCGTGCGTTGCCTCCACCGCCGCGCCGGGCGATGCGATCCTCGCCGCTTTCAACAGCCGCCGCGACGAACTATACGTCGGGGTTTTTCTGGTAGAAGAAGACGGCGCCCTCAAGCCCCATCGCGACCCCGCCGCACTGGCGGTGGACGAACTGCCCGGCCTGCTCGCTGATCTGGCGACGGATCGCCTCTGGCTCGTCGGCGAGGGCGCGGAGAAAGCGGCGGCGGCCCTAAATGCCTTCGCCCGCATCCGCCTTCTCGACCCCGCCCGTTTCCTGCCCTCCGCTGCCTCAGTGGCCCGCCTCGCCCTGCCGAAGCTGGCGGCGGGCCGCACCGAGGACCTCGCCGCCTTCGAACCCTTCTACCTTAAAGCCTTCATCCCCAAAAAGCGCCAGCAATCCGCCTTCGAACGGCTCTCCTTTTGAGTGTGGAATGCGGGGTGCGGAATGCGGATTGGGTGCCGGTGCAGGAGCTGGGTGTGATGAACTAAAGTGAGCGGCAGAGGGTGGAGGAGACGAGGATTGTTTTAGAAGGCAAACCTTTGCGGGATTGAGGGCTATCAGCAATGATTATATTCCCCGATTCGCCAGAGATGTATCATCAAAGCGGAAACGGTGCGGTGTCCCTTGAATCCGCAATCCGAACTCCGTCCGCATTTAAATGGCCTGGTTTAGACGCAAAGAGAAAGGCATCTTAACGGAGCTGAGCGAGCAGAACGAGCCGCCGGAGGGGCAGTGGGTGAAGTGCCCCGGCTGCACCGAGCCGCTCAACCGGCGCGAGTTGCAGGAGAACGCGCTCGTCTGCCCCAACTGCGCCCATCATTTCAACATGAGCGCCCAGGGCTACTTCGATCTGCTCTTCGACGAGAATCGATACGAACTGTTCGACCAGGATCTTTTCTCCACGGACCCCCTCACTTTTGTTGACCGCAAGGGCTACCCGGAGCGGCTGCAGGCGGCCATCCGCAAGACCGGTTTCAACGACGCCGCGCACGCCGCCGTGGGCGAGGTGGGCGGCCACGGCCTCTCCGCCGCCGCGCTCGACTTCTCCTTCGTCGGCGGCTCGATGGGGTCGGTGGTGGGCGAGATCGTGGCGCGAGCCATCAGGCGGGCCTACGAGCGGGAACTGCCCCTCCTTATCATCTCGCAGAGCGGCGGGGCGCGGATGCAGGAGGGCGCCCTGAGCCTGATGCAGATGGCCAAGACAAGCGCCCACCTGGCCCGCCTTGGGGAGAAGGGCCTGCCCTACATCTCCCTTATGGCCAACCCGACGACGGGCGGCGTGACGGCCTCCTACGCCATGCTGGGCGACGTCAACCTCGCCGAGCCGAAGGCGCTCATCGGCTTCGCCGGCCCCCGCGTCATCCGCGAGACCATCGGGCAGGACCTTCCGGACACCTTTCAGACCGCCGAATTCCTCCAGGAGCACGGCTTCGTCGACGACATCGTGGAC
>JAHEMB010000228.1 GCA_024643915.1 Rhodothermaceae bacterium
TCGTTGGTGCTGGGCAAGAAGGCCAGAGGGGGGGTGAAGCGGTTGATCTCGGCGTTTTCAAAAGTGGATCTGCGGAAATCGGTGGCTTTGGGGCGCACGTGCAGGTAGAGAGCTATCAGGATGCCCCCCTGGCCGACGCCAGCACGCTGCGGCAGGATCTGGCGGCGATGGACGGCGTGGCGACGGTATCACCTGTCGTGCTCGAATTTGCCCTCCTGCGGCGGTCGGCGAAGGAGATCGATGGGGTGGCCGTGTGGGGCGCAGAGGCGCTGCCGGGCTACCTCGCCGAAAACCTCACCGAGGGCGCCGCCGATTTCGCGCCGGATTCGACCGGCCTGCCGGGCCTCGTCGTCGGTACGCGCCTGGCAGAGATGCTCGGGCTGGGCCTGGGCGACCGCGTGACGGCCTTCTCGATGCGCCGCGCAGCGGAAGCGGGCGGCGGTGGCCTGGGCGGGTTCGAGCGGCCCCGTGTGGCCCAGTTCCGCGTGGTGGGCCTCTACGAAACCTCGCTCTCCAACTTCGACGAGACCTACACCTTCACCGACCTCGCTACCGCCCGGCGCCTGTTTGAGTACACCGACGATCAGGTAACGCGCTTCGACCTTACCCTCAACGATGTGGCGCAGGCGCAGCCGACTGCGCTGCGGATCGAGGACGACTTCGGCTTTCCGGTCATGGCCCGCTCCATCTTCGAGGTCTACCGCAACCTCTTCGCATGGGTGAACTTGCAGGAGAGCATCATCCCGCTCGTCATTGGCGTCATCATCATTGTGGCCGCCTTCAACATCGTCGGGACCCTCCTGATGATCATCCTCGAAAAGACGCGGGAGATCGGCGTGCTCAACAGCATCGGCGCTTCGGGACGGGCGTTGCGGCGGCTCTTCCTGTGGCTGGGCCTGCTCATCGGCGGCGTGGGCACGGGCCTGGGGATGCTGCTGGCGCTCGTGCTGGCTGTTTTGCAGAAGCGCTACGAGATCATCCCGCTCCCCGAAGAGGCGTACTACATGAAGACGGCGCCCATCGAACTCAATATGCTCGATTTCGTAATGGTGGGGGCCGTGGCGCTCCTTTTGTGTGCGCTCGCGGCCTACATCCCCGCCCGCCTCGCCTCGCGCATCGAGCCGATCCGGGCGATTCAGTTTCGGTAGAAAGAGCTTTCAGCGGTCAGCCGTCAGCAAACAGCTTTTGGTGGTGCTCGCCGATGTGATGATGAACTTCGCCGTTCCCTTCTCTCACCCCCTCTTGTCCTTCCCGCGAAGGCGGGAAACCAGAATCAGTTCGGGTGACATCCGTACTGGATTCCTGCGGTAATCTTCGATTTCCCGCCTTCGCGGGGAAGACGAGGAGGATTCATGGATAGAGGCAAGCGGAACCCCTCAACACATCAAAGAGCACTACGCAGCTTCTTTAGCCGGGCCGTTTTGTATTCGCATTCATCGTCACCCTCACCACCCTCGATACGATGGCAGTTCAGACCGGCCGGCAGGCCCCCGATTTCACCCTTCCCGACGAGAAGGTTCAGTTCTTCACGCTCTCCGAGCAGAAAGGCCGCAGCGTGCTGCTGCTTTTCTTCCCCGGCGCCTTCACCAGCACCTGCGCGGAGGAGCTTTGCTCCATCGGCGATGCATGGGGCGGCTTCGGCGGGGACGACGACATGGTCGTCGGCATCTCGACCGACTCCATCCCGGTGCTGAGCAAGTTTAAGAAAGAGGAAGGCATTCGCTTCCCTCTCCTGAGTGATCACAGCGCTGAGGTGAGCGCCCTGTACGGCGCCAAATACAACCACGACTTCACCCCGCTCAAACTCGATCGCATCGCCAAGCGCGCCGCTTTCGTGATTGATGACGAGGGCGTCGTGCGCTACGCCGAGGTGCTCGACGATGCCGACGACCTACCGGACTTTGACGCCATTAAAGAGGTGCTGACCTCGGTGGAGGCATGACCGAACGCGACGTAAAAACGACGGCGCCGCATGAGGCCGCCCAGCTGCGCGTGCTCCTCTTCAGCGTGCTGCGCGAGAAAGTGGGGCGGGGCACGCTCGACCTCGCCCTGCCGGCTCCGGCCACCGGCGCCGCCCTGCTCGACCAACTGGCGCGAGACTATCCGGCGCTGGCCCCGTACCGCCCCATCGTGCGGCTGGCGGTTAACCAGGAGTATACGGACGAGTCGGTGCGCCTGGAAGCGGGGGATGAGGTGGCGCTCATCACGCCCGTCAGCGGAGGATGAGCCGATTTCGGATTTCGGATTGAGTGCTGTGGGGGAAGAAATGGAAGATATCTGGATTGAACTGACGAAAGAAGCCCTGGACGTGGGGGCGGCAGCAGCGTTTCTGGCGACGCCGGGGGCAGGCGGCCTGAGCCTGTTCGTGGGCACTACGCGGCGGTGGACAGGCGAGCAGGAGACCGAGGAACTGGCCTACGACGCCTATGCCCCGATGGCGGAGCAGGAGATGCGGCGGCTGGTGGCCCAGGCGCAGGGCCGATGGCCCGTGTTGAAGGCGTGTGTCCTGCACCGGCTGGGCGTGGTGCCCGTCGCCGAGGCCAGCGTCGTCGTCGGCGTCGCGACGCCGCACCGGGCCGAGGCGTTCGACGCCTGTCGCTTCCTCATCGACGCCCTTAAGCAGCAGGTGCCCATCTGGAAGCGCGAGCACTACGCCGACGGCTCGACCGCGTGGGTGCAGGGCAGCGCGCCCCCCGCCCTTCAGGAAGAAATCCCATCGCCGGAAGCCGACGAATGAAAGCCGCTTTTCTCCAGTTCGCTCCGCAGTATCTGGAGGTCGAGGCCAACCTCGATTACGTCGCAGGTCTGCTTGAGGGGGCTGACGCCGACTTGATCGTGTTGCCGGAGCTTTTCACCTCGGGCTATTTCTTCAAGTCGAAAGACGATCTGGCGGCGGTGGCCGAGTCCGTGCCCGACGGGCCCACGACGCGGCGCTTCGAAGCGTGGGCGCGGGCGACGGGGGCGACGTACGTGGCCGGCCTGCCGGAGCGCGATGGCGAGGCGGTCTACAACAGCGCCGTCGTCGTCTCGTCGGAGGGCTTCGTTGGCACGTACCGTAAGGTGCATCTTTTCTACGAAGAGAAAACCCTGTTCGCTCCCGGCGACCGGGGCTTCCGCGTTTTCGATGTGCAGGACCGGGTGGGTAACGCCTACCGGCTCGGGGTGATGATCTGCTTCGACTGGTATTTCCCCGAAGCGGCGCGCAGCCTCGCCCTTCAGGGCGCCGACATTATCGCCCACCCGGCGAACCTCGTGCGGAAGGACTGCCCGCGCGCGATGCCCATCCGTGCCCTCGAAAACCACGTCTTCACCGTCACTGCCAACCGCACCGGGCAGGAGTCGAACGGGCGGGAGATGCTCACCTTCATCGGTAAGAGCGAGATCTGCGACCCCGTCGGCGAGATCCTCCTCCGCGCCGACCGCACGGGCGACCACCTGGGCCTCGCCGAGATCGATCCCCTGACGGCGCGCGACCGGCAGATCACCGCCCACAACCACCTCTTCGGCGACCGCCGGCCCGATTCCTACGCCCTGCAATAGAAGGTTCCCTGGGTCCTCTGAGCGAACCCGAAGGGATCTACTAATCCTCAATGGCCGGTGTCATCTGGATCTCTATCGACGTGTTGCGCCCAACCTGGATGTTGATGCTTGGATAATCGACCGTGCTGAAGCCCTCCAGTTTTGCTTTTACAGCATAAAGACCAGGAGCCAGACTCAGAAAGCGGAACTGGCCCTCAGCATTCGTGACTTGTACCAGCGTTGGTCCCGCCCCTGTAAGGGTGAGTGTAACGCCGGGCAGCGGTTCGCCCTGGCTATCGGTGACTTCGCCGTAGAGGTTGCCGGTCTGTAGCTGCTTTCCGCCTTTCGACATGCTGAGTGCTCCTTGCTGGTTATAAAGGTGGCTGGTTATAAAGGTGAAGGTGGGACTGAATTATACGTGATCGCTATATCAACCGAAAGACGTCGATAAAAATTGTTCAGGCCCCGCGCGTCGATACCAGCACCAGTTGCCGGAGAATGGCCGGAGCGCACCATCTCTGCTCGAAATCAAAGGCCGGCATCCGTCCAGCGGGGTCGAGGGGGAGAAGCACGTCCTGGCCCCGGTGGCCCGCCAGCGGTGAGATGTGCCCGGCGCCCTCCGGGGTGTCATAGCAGACGAGGCCGATCCGCGCGCGGCTGGTTCTCGACAGGGCCTCCTGCAGTCCGAGCGCCGGGCGGATAGGAACGTTCCGTCGGCGGGCGAGGCGGTAACAGTGCTGTTCGAGGGGCTCGGGGTGGTCGTCGGGATCGGTGAAAAGTGCGGTGTGGAGGCCCAGTTCGTGCAGACCGACCGCGAGCGCGATCATGAAAACGCCATGCGCCTCCGTATGACGGCAGGTGTGAAGAATTGATGCCGCCGGTCTTTCCATTGCAAAATGCCGGAGGACCATCCAGGCGGAGAGCGGTCCGCACGCGCCCGGCGTAGCGAGGAGAAGGTCAGGGGCAGATCGGTAGTCGGCGAAGCGCATGCGTGCTAAAGCTCTTCCGTGCCTTCTTTCTGCGGCGCCTCGCCCCCGAGAGAGGCTGCTCTCTCAGCGTCTTCAGCGATGCAGCCCACCCTGAGGTAGTTCGTCACGCCCGGCCTCATTTCGTGGCTTCTCGAAGATCGTCACGATGTCAGGGTCTTTTTCGAGCGGGAGATCGGGCCAGATGTGGTGGCGGCCTTCGTCCCAGGTATTGAACTGATCCACCACCGCGAGCCCGTGGCGTTCGCAGAGCGTGCGCATCTTTTTCGCCGTCATAGGACTGCGCCAGCCGATAGAGACCCCGTTGCGCGCGTGCTGGATGAGCCCCCGCCCGCCCGGCGCCAGAATCCGGGGGAACTGCCGGAGATAGCCTTCCACAGCGGCCTCGTCGAGATGTACAAAAACGGCCCAGGACCAGATCCGGTCGATGCTGCCGTCGGGTACGAAGCTGAGGTCGCGCCCATCGTTGGCGTGATAAGTCAGGCGCGGGCCCTCCCCGAACTTCTCCCGGCATTGCGCGATGCATTCGGGCACGAGGTCGACAAGCGTGAGGTGGGCGGCACGGGGCAGGAGGTGTTCCGTCCACCGGCCCGCACCTGGGCCGATTTCCAACACGCGGCTTTGCGCCGGCACGTGGGGAGAGAGGACGTGATCGAGAAAACTCTGCTTCCACGCCGGGCTGTTCGACCATTCCTCCCCCTTTGCGTCCCAATTGTAGCGGCTCCACACCGAGCGGTTGTGGGCGATGGAGTTAGGGAAGAGAAAATGGAGCCGCCGGATGAGCGCGTTCGTCATCCTCGGCGCGAACTTGTAGGCCAGCGTCGGAAGTTCGAGGAGGCGCTTGTCCAGCAGAGCCTTTAGCATTGACAGAATGGGAGGTTTAAGGGTACTCAGGCGTGTTCTTTTTCAAGCACCGCGCGGATACGCTGTTCCGGGTCGGGGTGGGTGTCCGGCTCGAAGGCGGCGCCAGTGACCTGCTCGTAAAGTTCAATGTAGCGGCGGGCCACCTCCACGCGGAAGTCGTCGGTCAGGTCGGGAAGCGTCTGGCCGGGCCGCCCCATGAAGCCGTGGTCCATCAGCCACTCCCGCACAAACTCCTTGGAAAGCTGACGTTGCGGCTGGTCGGCTTCCAAGAGGTCGTCGTAGGTGTCGGCGTAGAAATAGCGGGAGGAATCGGGCGTGTGCACCTCGTCGATGGCGAGGAAGTCGCCGTCCGAGGTGCGCCCAAACTCGTATTTGGTATCGACCAGGATCAGGCCACGCCGCGCCGCCATCTCCGTCCCACGCGCGAAAAGCTTCAAGGCCATCGCTTCGAGCCGGTCGAACGTCTTTTCGTCCAGAATGCTGCGCGCGATGATTTCCTCGCGGCTGATGTCCTCGTCGTGGCCCTCGACGGCTTTGGTGGCGGGCGTCAGGATAGGGGCGGGGAGGTGGCTGTTCTGGCGCAGGCCGTCGGGGAGGGGCTGGCCGCAAAGCACGCGTCCGCCGGCCTGGTAGACGCGCCAGGCGTGGCCCGCCAGGTAACCCCGCACCACGAACTCCACCGGCACCGGCTCGCAGTGCCGAGCCACCGTCACGTTCGGATCGGGCACGGCCAATACGTGGTTCGGCACGACGTCCTCCGTCTGCTCGAAGAAGTAGGCGGCAAGCTGGTTGAGCACCTGCCCCTTGAAGGGAATCGTTTGGCGCAGGACGTGGTCGAAGGCTGAGATGCGGTCGGTTGTGACGAGGAGGAGGCGGTCGCGCTGGGCGTAGGTGTCGCGTACCTTGCCCTGGTAGCGCGTGCCGAGGTCGGTGAAATGCGTCTCGCGGAGGGTACGCGAAAGCTGCTGATGGAGGATCGAGGCGTCCATGGGCTACGTCGGCTGGCTGAGGAACCGCAAGGTAGCCCGCCTGCTGCAAAAAAGGAATCGAAGAATCGAAGAGACGAGGAGGCGACGAGCGGTTTTC
>JAHEMB010000229.1 GCA_024643915.1 Rhodothermaceae bacterium
CGCCCTTGCGGCCAAAGACGGCCACCTCGTCGTGCTCACAGAGCCGCGCTACGTCTATCTCTTCCGCCCTGCCGCTACCGAAGTCGCCACGAACTGAAGGAGAAGCGGAGAAACGGAGAGGGGCAGAGGTAAAATCGAGCAATCTCCGACTCCCCGACTCTGAGACTCATTAACGATGCGATGAGAATGCTGAAAACGATAGCCTTGCTAAGCACGGTGCTGATGCTTACCGCCGCCGTGCCGGGGCGGGCGCAGGACGTGGTGGTGCTGATCGAGACGAATTTGCCCGAGGCCATCGTCTTCGCCGATTCGGCGCAGGTGGGGCCGGCGCGGCAGGGCATGTTTCGGTTTCCTGCTGCCACGCGCGCGGTGCGTCTCGTCGCGCCTACCGCCGATGCCTGGTCCGTGCCGCCCGTCGTGGCCGCTCTTGATGCGGCGCCCGGCGACACCCTGACGCTGGTGCTTGCGTTCCCGTATTCGTATAAGATCGAGTCCGTGCCCTTTGGCGCGGCGGTGTATGCGGAGACGGGGACGGGGCGGGAGATGCTGGGCGAGACGCCCGTCCTCTACACCAACGAGGCGCCGCTTGAGGGCAGCCTGATCGTGGAGCGCGAGGGCTACCTGCCGGAGCGGATCGAACCGGGGCAGAAAGTGTGGAACCGCCACGTCGTCACGCTCGCGCCGTCGCAGGTCGTCGCGCCGGTGGCGGCAGAGGTCGCGTGGGTGCCGCCAAAGAAGACCCGGCGGTGGATCGACTACGCCGCTGTAGGTCTCGCTGTGGGCGCCGGCCTCGTCTCCATCCAGCAGAAATTCAGGGCGGACGATCTCTACGACGAGTACCTGAAGACGGGCGACCCGGCCCTCCGCGACCGCATCAACGCCTTCGACACGCGCGCCGCCGTGGCCCTTGGGGCGATGCAGGTGGGTGTGGGCGTCTTCGCCCTCCGCCTCATCCTGCGCTGAATCTCATCTCGGCCTGCTCAGTATGAAGAGGGCACGTTCCGTTCAGGAGCGCGCCCTTTTTCTTGAAGAAGTTTCTGGTCGAGAAGTAGAAATCGACAACCGAGAACCGGCCAACCGACAACCCAAATGAGCTTGAAAGAACGACTGGAGCAGGACCTGAAGGACGCCATGCGCGCCAAAGACCCGGTGAAGCTCCGCACTATCCGCTCCCTCCGCGCCGCCCTGCTAGAGAAAGAGATCGCGGAGCGTACCGGAGGTGAGGCGACGCTGAGCGAGGCGCAGGCGCAGGCGGTGGTGCAGAAGCAGGCCAAGCAGCGCCGCGACGCCATTGAACAATATGAGCAGGCCGACCGCGACGACCTCGCCCAGAAAGAGCGCGACGAACTGGTTCTGATCGAAGCCTACCTCCCCGCCCAACTCGACGACGACGCCATCCGCGCCGAACTGCACCAGGTCATCGCCGCGGCGGGCGCCACCTCGATGGGGGACATCGGCAAGGTGATGGGCGCCGCCATGCAACGCCTCAAGGGGCGAGCCGACGGCCGCCGCGTCCAGGTCCTCGTCCGCGAACTGCTCTCCGACCGCGAAGTGGCCTCATGAGCACGCTCGACCTGTTGATTCTCGCCGTCCTCGCCGTGGGCCTCGTGCGCGGGTTCGCCACGGGCGTCATCCGGCAGGTCGCGAGCCTCGTCGGGATGGTAGCGGCGTTCGTGCTGGGGGTGCAGCTTATGAAGCCCGTGGGCGGCCTCATCGTGGGCAGCCTCGGCGTCTCGCCGGCCATCGCGCCCCTGCTGGGTTTTCTGCTCGTCTTTGTGGTGGTGCAGGTGGGCGTCTTCGCCGCCGGGCGCTTCGTCGAGACGCTCGTGGGGGCGCTACGGCTGACCGTCTTCAACCGGGCCGCCGGGGGGGCGCTGGGAGCTTTCAAGGCGGCCCTCGCCCTCAGCGTCGGCTTCCTCGTTCTTGGCTACGTGAATATGCCAGCAGAGGCGACGCAGCGTGACTCGGCCCTCTATGCCCCCGTCGCCACCGTCTTGCCCACCGCCTGGAACTACGTCTCCGACCGCCTGCCCGCTGCCGAAAGTCTCTCCGAAAAGTTCGGCGATCGCGTTGAGGCGAGCCTGCCGGGGGCGGAGGAATGATGGTAGGAGCCGAGCGTATCAATCTGATTCCGTAGCGTCTCAGAGCTGTCTCCTTTCCTTGAAGCTGCCCCCTTTTGTTCGTAGTTTCTTGGGAAACAAGTCTTTCTAGCTATTCCACGCGTACCCATGGCGGCTCTTCTCACCTGTCCTCAGTGCCAGAGCCATGACCTCCGGCCGTCACATCGTCGGCCGCTCGACGCACCGCTTGCCCTGTTCGGTCTCCACCCCTATCGCTGCCGCAACTGCAATCATCGCTTCTACCGGCGCGATGCTGGAACAGCCGAGGCCTTCCGCAACGGCGACAGCGAACTGAAAAGGATTCTCAGCGAGTTGCCCCCGCTTGCCGACGGTGTGCTCGACATGGCCAAGCCCGCCGAGGAGCCCTCCGAGGCCAACGCGCCCAAGGCTGACCTGCCTGAGGCTGAGGTGCCGGACGCCGATGCACCCTCGGTTGTAGGCCCCGTAGCTCCCATAGACGTGCTAAAGGACTATTCCGTCAAGCCTCGTGCCGGTACTTCGAAGGCTGACTCGGACGACTTCCCCGACGATTACCCGTGGGATCACAAGTGGTCACGCGAGGAATGAGGCCGGATCCGGTCAGCGCCTTGCGTGATTTTCGCTTCAGCAAACCCCAAGACGAAAAGCAACAATGAACAAAGCCCTGGTTGCCCTCCTCGCTCTCGTGCTCGTCGTGGCTGCGTTCCGCCTCCCGGATCGTACGTCCTCGGCCGACCTTGATCAGATCCGCGAGACCATCGACCATTATTTCATGGGCCACGCCACCGGCGACGGCGCGCACTTCGAGCAGGCTTTTCACCCTGAGGCCAAGCTGTTCTGGGTACGGGATGGGGAACTGCACCAGCGCACGAGTGCGGAATTCGCGGCCGGCGCCTCCGGGAGCCCGGCGGCAGACGAGACTCAGCGCCAGCGCCGGATCGTCAACATCGACGTCAGCGGCGATGCGGCGGTGGTGAAGGTCGAGCTCGATTACCCGGGCGCCCTGATCCACGATTACATGTCGATGCTGAAGATCGACGGCACGTGGAAGATCGTCAACAAGACGTTTGTGGTGCACCCGAGAGGTAATTAAGCGCTACCCCAGCGCACGCAGCCCGCGTTCGATGCGGCGCAGGGCCTCTTCGAGGTCGTCCATCGAGGCGGCGTAGGAGATGCGCAGGCCGGTGGGCGTGCCGAAGGCTGCGCCGGGCACGAGGGCCACGTCGTGCTCCTCCAGCAAGTAGAAGCACAGGTCGTCGCTGTCCTCAATGCGGCGGCCCGTGGCAGTTTCCCTGCCGAAATAGGCCGACACGTCGGGGAAGAGGTAGAAGGCGCCTTCGGGTGTGGGGCAGCGCACGCCGTCGAGCGCACGCAGGCGCTCCAGCACGAAGTCGCGGCGGCGGCGGAAGGCGACGACCATCTCGCGCACCGGCTCCAGCCCCATCTCAAGCGCTGCGATCCCGGCTTTCTGTGAGATGGACGAGGGCGCCGAGGTGAGCTGGCTTTGCACTTTGGAGGCGGCCTTCACGATTTCCAACTCCCCGGCGAGGTAGCCCAGCCGCCAGCCTGTCATCGCAAACGCTTTCGAGAAGCCGTTGACCGTCACCGTCCGCTCCTTCATCCCCGGCAGAGAAGCGAAGGAGACGTGCTCGCCCTCGAAAAGAATGTGCTCGTAGATCTCATCTGAAAGGACGAAGACGTGCTCGTGCCGTCGCAGCACCTCGGCCAGGGCCTCAAGTTCTTCGGGCGGATAGACGGAGCCGGTCGGGTTGGAGGGGGAGCAGAGGATAATCAGCCGCGTCCGCTCGGTGATGGCCTCGTCGAGTTGCTTGGGGGTGAGGCGGTAAGCGTTCTCGACCGAGGTGGAGACGACAGCGGGCTCGGCCCCGGCTAGGCGCGCCATCTCGGGGTAGCTCACCCAGTACGGCGCCGGGATCAGCACCTCGTCGCCGGGGCGGCACAGCACCATCACCGCCAGGGCCACCGACTGCTTCGCACCGTTGGAGCAGAGGATCTGCCCCGGATCGTACGCCAGCCCGTTCTCGCGCTCGAACTTACGGCTGATGGCCTCGCGCAGGGCCAGCATCCCCATGTTCTCGGTGTAATTGGTAAAGCCTTCCTGGATGGCGCGGATGCCGGCCTCGGCGACGGGTGCGGGTGTGGCGAAGTCGGGCTCGCCGGCGTTGAGGCCGATGACGGGCCGCCCCTCGCGGCGGAGCTGCTTGGCCCGCGCCGTCATCGCCAGGGTGGCCGAAGGCTGCATCGCCTCGACGCGGGGGTTCAGGGACAGGGTGGCTACAGGCATGACTTTTCAGGTGATCCTCTGAATGGGTAGCTCAGCTTGGATTGAAGAATGATGAACAAGAAACCGAAGGTTACCGAAGGAATTGTTGAGGGTTGAAGGTGTGTTTTTTCCTTCTCCATTCAACAATCCCTATTGGGCATTCGATCTTCAAACAAGATGCCTTGAAGGGGTAGAACGTGGCACAAGATAAAACGGCGTGCGGCGAAGAGCGGAGGAAAAGATTCGAAGAATCGGGGAGCCGAAGACACGAGCGCCTGGCGCGACTGACGCCAGTAATCGACGCTTTCTATTCTTTCACATGCTCGTCGATTCCTCGTCTCTGCGTTTCTTCGATTCCACTATTCAACCATTCGCTTCTCCCGCAATGCCCGCTCTACCGGGGGCGGGACGAAGAGCGACACGTCGCCCTGCCAGCGGTGGACGTCGCGGACGATGGAGGCGCTGATGAGGGCGTATTCCTCGGACGTCATGAGGAAAACCGTTTCGACGTCGGGATAGAGCTTTCGGTTGGCAAAGGCCATGCGGAACTCGTAGTCGAAGTCGCTGACTTGGCGGAGGCCGCGCACGAGGGCGGCGGCACCCGTCTGCCGCGCGTGGTCCACCAGCAGGCCCTCGAACGTCGCCACGCGGACGCCGCCGAGGTGGTCGGCGCAGGCGCGGATGAGTTCGCACCGCTCCTCAGCCGAAAAGAGCGGCGCCTTGCCGGCGTTGACGGCCACCGTCACCTCCACCTCGTCGAACAGGCGCAGGGCGCGCTCGAGGATGTCGAGGTGCCCGTAGGTGAACGGGTCGAAGGTGCCGGGATAGAGCGCCAGCGCCATAGCCGATTTAGGATTTACGATTTTGGATTTGAGGATTCTTGCTCCTCGTCCTTCTCTCCTCTCTCCTCTTCCCCCAGGGGGCGGAAGACGGTGACGATGGTGCGGCCGTAGGGGCGGCTCGTGTCGAGGCGGGGGTGGTCGTTGAAGTGGTGGCGGCTGTCATGTTCGAGGATGAAGAGGCCGTCGGGAGCGACGTGGGGCAGGGCCAGCTCGGGCAGGCGGGTCAGCGCCTCCAGGTCGTATGGCGGGTCAGCCAGAATCAGGTCGAAGGCGGGGCCCCGGTAGCGGTTGAGGAAGCCGACGGCGTCGGCGCGGAGGAAGACACAGGCATCGGCCACGTCGAGGTCGGCGGCGTTCTGGCGGGCGAACTTGAGCACCTGCCCGTTGCGCTCGACGAACGTAGCGGCGTCGGCGCCCCGGCTAAGGGCCTCCAGCCCGAGGGCACCCGTCCCGGCGAAGAGGTCCAGCACGTCGGCCCCCGAAAGCGCCATCCGGCTCTCGACAAGGTTGAAGAGCGACTCGCGCGTGCGGTCGCTGGTGGGACGCGTCAGGGTACCTTTCGGCGCCTTGAGCGCTTTGCGCCGCAGCTCCCCGGCGATAATTCTCATCGGGTTTACGGTTTGCGGTTCAGGGTTTACGGTGGGGGCGCTGAGCGGGGGTAGGGGAGAGGTGGGTCTACAGCTTTTTCTCGAAGCGGAGGCGGTAGTCCTTGTAGGTGGGGTTGTAGTCGGCCTTCGTCACGCGGAAACCCCTCGTGAGGCCGAGGATGGTCATGCCGGGGTGCTTGTTGGGAAACGTGTCGAAGGCGAAGCGGCGGTAGCCTCTGCGGCGGGCATGGTTCATCATTTCATGCAACAACCGGAGGGCGAGGCCGGCGCGCCGGTACTCGGGCAGGATGCCCCCTTTGGCGCTGTAAAAGACGAAGCGGCTCTCGCGATAGCCGATCTTAAAGCCCACCGGCTCGTCGCCCACGTAGGCCAGCAGCATCAGCAGGTCGTCCCGGTCGAACGTGTTAATGATGCGCTCCTCGTCGAAGATGGTGAGGTTGAGGCGGCGCAGGATGGGCAGCTTGGATCGGTCGATCGCCACGACGCGCACATCGAGGTTCGCGTCGAACGGAATGGGTTCGGCAGCCAGGGGCGCGGCGATATGGGCGCTGGGGGTAATCATCGCTCTATCCTAAATACGAAATGCCGCCGTCTCCTTCAAGTCG
>JAHEMB010000230.1 GCA_024643915.1 Rhodothermaceae bacterium
GTACTCGCGGTTGTGCGCCCATCGGTCGTCAAAAGTCGTGTCGGCGCGGAGGTCGTCCACCGTGCGGCCCTTAACGGCGTGGAGGCGCATTGAGACGATGGGCACCTGATCAAGGACGGGCAGCCCCTCGGCCCGCACCGCCTCAGCGACCCCTTCGAGCTGGGAAGGCTGGATGTCGAAGAGGACAGCGTCGGGGCGGCCTGCGTCGCCGGCCAGTTCCACCTGAGCCAGGAGGGTGCGCTGCACGAGGAAGAGGCTGGCGATGAGGAACGTGCCGAGGCCGAGCGCCAGCATCAGCACGAGCGTCTGATTGTTGGGCCGGTAGAGGTTCGCGAGGCCCTGACGCCACGGATAGGCCCACGCGGCCGGCAGGAACCGCCGCGCGCCCCAGATGATGCCTTTCGCCACGAGCGCCAGCAGGCCAAAGACCACCGCCACGCCCCCCGCGTACCACAGCCCGACAACCGGGTATGGCGCCTGCACCACCGCGAAACCCACCAGCCCCGCCGCAAGCAGCGCGAAGACTGCCCACCGGAGCGGATCGCGCCCGCCCTCGGCCACCTCTACCGAAGCCCGCAAGGCCCGCAGGGGCGACACGCGGCGGACCGTCAGGAGCGGCAGGAGCGCAAAGGCGAGCGTCACGCCCACCCCCACGACAAAGCCCAGCAGCACCGCGCTCCACGAGACGGCGAAATCGATCGGTACCGGCAGAAAATCGCCCAGGACGCGCGGCAGGAGCGTTTGGACGCCCACCCCGAGGAGGCAACCGACGAGGGCGCCCAGCACCCCCAGTGCCGCCGCCTGCGAAAGGTAAACAGCAAAGGTGCGCCGCCCGGCCGCCCCCAGGCACCGCAGCACCGCTACTGTCTCGATGCGCTGCTTAACGTAGACATGCACAGCGCTCGCCACCCCCAGTCCGCCCAGCAAGAGCGCGATAAAGCCGACGAGAGCGAGGAATTTGTAGAGGTTTGTGAGGCCCTCGTCCCAATCCTCCCGCACCTCCTGTATCGTGTCAAAGCCGATACGGCGTTCGCGAAAGACCGGCTTGAGTTCCTCTACGAGCGCCTCCGCGTCCCGCCCTTCCTCGAACTGAAAGAGCACCTCGTAGTCGGCCCGGCTGCCCCGCTGCAGGAGGTTCGTGTCGAGTTCTTCAAGGGGAACGTAGATGCGGGGGCTGAAGAGCATCACGGCGGCACTCTCGCGTGGCGTCTTCTCCAGTCGGCCCGTGATCAGATAACTGCGGGTGCCGATGCGAACGGAGTCACCCACCTGGATGTCGAACTGCTCCATGAGCGTGCCGTCAACGAGGGCGTTGCGACCCGTGCGGAAGGCGGCGGCGGCCTGGGCCGGAGAAGTCTCGATCTCGCCGTAGTAGGGATAGTCGCCCTGGAGAGCGCGCACGGTGGCGAGGCGCGTGTCGCCCGTGCGGGGAAAGAGGGCCATCGAACTGAACGAGACCTGCCGTGACTGGACGCCCCCGAGCGAGTCGATGAGCGCCTCGGCCGCTTCGGTAAAGGGTCGGTTGCTGGAGAGCACGAGGTCGGCGCCTAGGAGCGTCTTGGCTTCGTCGTCTACGGCCTGCTTGAGACTCGCGCCGAACGAGTTGATAGCCACGAGAGCCGCCACGCCCAACACCATCGAAGCGAGGAAAAGCAGGAGGCGGCGGCGGCTGCCCCGGCTGTCGCGCCAGGCCATCTTCAAAATCCAGAAATCAATCATCGGCGGCAACAAGGGCAGGCTGGGAACGGTCGTCTGCCAACGATGGGGCGCGATGGGGGTTTCACGTCGCAGCGCGGGGTGCCCTCACTTCGCGTCCAACCTATCAGCTTCTGCACGAAGCCGCGCGGCCTCACGATGGCCGCCCTTCTTCTCCAGCGTCTCGGCCAGGCCGCTGATACTGGCAACGACGTCAGGATGAGCGTAGCCGAACTGCCGGCGACGGATGTTCAATGCGGCGCGGTAGTGCCGTTCGGCCGCATCGAAGTCACCGGCCTGAAAGAAATGCTGCCCAAAGTGCTGGTGACTCTCTGCTACGAGCGGGTGTCCTTCACCCAACCGCATCTGTCGAATGGCGAGCGCCTCGTGGAGCAGGCTTTCTGCTTCGTCATAGGCTGCCTGGTCGCGCAAGAGGGCAGCAAGGCTGAGCAGACTAGTGGCTACGTAGGGGTGGTCGTCGCCCAGGCGCTGTCGCACAAGGGCGAGGGCTTCACGGCTAAGGGTTTCTGCCTCGTCGAGGGCGTCCCGCTTGCCTAGTAGCCCCGCAAGGTAGGTCATGTTGGCCGCCACGTCGGGATGGTCGGGGCCAAGGGCGGCGCGGCGGATGGTGAGGGCCTCTCGGAGGAGGGGCTCGGCGGCTTCGGGCCTGCCCGAGGCAGAGAGCACCGCCCCCTGGCTATGCAACGCCTCGGCCACGGCAGGATGGCGATTGCCCAGCAGGCGGCGACGGATGGAAGCCGCGCCGGAGAGGTGCGCGTCGGCCTCGTCCTGACGTTTCATGTAATAAAGCAGGAGCCCTCTATCATGCAGGCTCTGCGCCACGTCCAGATGCTCCTCGCCGAAAAGGCGGCGGCGCATCGTCAGGGCACGGGCGTAGAGCGAGTCGGACCCTTCATAGTCGCCCAGGTAGCACCACACGTCGGCCAGGTCATGAAGGCTGGCGGCCACGTCGGGATGGTCGTCTCCGAGAGCGGCGCGGCGTACGAGGAGGGCCTGCTCGCCGAGGGGGCGGGCCTCATCGTAAAGTCCGAGGTTTTGATAAACGCGGCTGAGGGCGGCCAGCATCTCCCCACGCACCTCCGGCTGGTTCACCAGCTCGCGGTTCACGCGCTTGGCGCCGCGCGCCAGCACCTCGCGCACCGTGAGCGCTTCGGCCGTGGACGTGAACGGATCGGCCACCTCGAAGAGATCGACGAGGAAGGCGGTGACTTGCTTCGCCTGGTCACGTGCCAGGGCAACGCGCCCGGCCTGCACGCTGGTTGTAAGGGCATAGGAGGCCAGCAGCAAGGCGAAGAGCACCGACGCCGCCACCCCGAAACGGTGCCGCCGCGCAAACTTGGCGGTGCGATACCAGAACGTATCCTTCCGCGCCTTCACCGGGAGCCCGCCGAGGTACCGGCGGAGGTCGTCGGCGAAGGCTTCGACGGTGACGTAACGACGCGTAGGCTCTTTCTTGAGGGCTTTCAGAACAACCGTATCGAGGTCACCGATGAGTTGGCGGCGCAGCGCGGCAGGGCTGGTGGCGCGGGCGCGGCTGACGGCCTCTCGCGTCGGCGTCTCCTCCGCTCCGATCCCGGTAAGGGCGCTCGAAGGCGGAAGCGGTTCGGCATCGAGGATGGCGCGCTCGACTGCCCGCAGCGACCGGTCGCCGAGACGGTGGGGCAGGCGGCTCGTGAGCAGCTTGTAGAGCAGCACGCCGAGGGCATACACGTCGGTGGCGGTGGTAAGGGCACCGCCCGTGACCTGCTCGGGCGCGGCATATTCCGGCGTCATCACGCGCATCCCCGATTGGGTGAGCGAGAGGGCTTCGGCCTCGTCCTCGGCCAGCACCTTGGCGATGCCGAAGTCGAGCAGCTTGACCTGTCCGGCCTCCGTCACGAGGATGTTCGACGGCTTGAGGTCGCGATGGACGACGAGGTTGCGATGCGCGTACTGGACAGCTTCGCAGACATCGAGGAAGAGGCGGAGGCGCTCGGTCACGCCGAGCCGGAGGCGGTCGCAATAAGCGTCGATGGGCTCGCCTTCGACGTACTCCATGGCGAAGAAGGGGCGTCCGTCCTCCGTTTCGCCCCCGTCGAGCAGGCGAGCGACGGCCGGGTGGTCGAGGCGGGCGAGGATCTGGCGCTCGTGGAGGAAACGGCGGAGGACGTCGTTGGTATCGAGGCCGCGCCGGATGAGCTTGACGGCCACCTGCTGCTCGAAGTGCTCGTCGTCGCGGGTGGCGAGGTAAACGGTTCCCATGCCGCCGCGCCCGAGAGACCGGAGGAGGCGGTAGGGCCCGGCTCGGCGCCCTTCCCCCATCGCCTGGTCCTGCTCGTCGAGGAGCGGCGCGGCGTACTGGCCCGCCGGCTCTTCGAGAAACGCGTCGGCCTCGTCGTAGGCGGCCAGGAGAGCCTCCACCTCGGCCCGAATCATCTCATCGGCTGCCTGCGCCGTCAGGAAAGCCTCGCGTTGCGTTGCCGGCAGTTCCAACACTACATCTAGCAGTCGCTTGACCTCCTCCCACCGATCCTCCATGCCGACCCCTCAAGGTTTTAGCCGTGCAGCTCGCGGTAGAGCCAGGCTTTGGCCTTTTTCCAGTCGCGCTTGACGGTCATCGCCGAGACCTCAAGGAGAGCCGCCGCCTCCTCAATCGTCAACCCGCCAAAGAACCGCAGTTCGACGATGCGGGCGAGGCGCGCGTCGAAAGCGGCGAGGCGGCTGAGGGCTTCGTCGAGCGCCAGCAACTCACCCGCCCGCTCCTCTACCGCGATGCCCTTGCCGTCGAGCACGGTGCCGGGCCGCCCCGCCCCCCGCTTCTTCGCGCCATGGCGGCGCGCATAGTCAATGAGCACCTGGCGCATCACGCGCGCGGCGATGCCGAAAAAGTGGAGGCGGTTCTGCCAGGTCACCTCCGTCTGGTCGACCAGGCGGAGGTAAGC
The DNA here is from genome assembly GCA_024643915.1 of Rhodothermaceae bacterium. Taxonomy (GTDB): domain Bacteria; phylum Bacteroidota; class Rhodothermia; order Rhodothermales; family JAHEMB01; genus JAHEMB01. Next base: position 4,638 of record JAHEMB010000230.1, read on the forward strand.
CTCATGGACGAGCGCCGTCGTCTGGAGTGTGTGCCCCGGCCGTTCTCGGCGCAGGTGCCGGTGGGCCAGGTCGTGCAGCGCCTCGTAGATCTCGGGCATGAGGGCGTCAAGGGCACGCGGCTCGCCCCGGCCATAGGCAACCAGGAGTTGCGTCACCTCGCCCCGCGACCGACCTTCGGCAGCATACATCGACTTCGGCCCTGCTTCGTTGCGCCCTCCTGCCCTTTTCTCCGGCTGACTCTTTCCCCACCTCTCGGCGAGCAATTAGCGTTCGGTTTCTTTAGGATCTATCGAAAAGGTAGCTGATCCCCAGCAGATTTGCAATGCGTGAACACGCGGCCCCCTGTTCCTTTTGCCTGCCCTTTTGCGCATTACCAGGAGAAGCCTCTCTGGGGCAACCGGAGCTGCCAGAAGCACCAGGCCTTCGCTGGTTTGCCTTCCGCTCCCCAGACGCCAGAGTACTTTCATTTTTCACCCAGACCCACAATCGTGAGAAGGCGAGGTTGAAGTAGCGTGCGGCTGTTCTTCGTTGGAGCACGCGCTACGCTGAAGAGAAGGAGTGTTTCCGCACTGCGCGGCAATTCGGTGTGGCAGCCCGCTTCTTCCTTGCGCCGTCACGTGTTCGTGCATCAGAACAAGGAGGAGACCGATGTTTTCTGTTACTGCTTCGCTTCGTCACGCCGGCTTTTTACTCACCGCTTGCCTTCTGCTGACCGGCTGGACAGCCATTCCTACCCATGCCGACGACCCTGACGAGGCCGTCGCGCTCCGCGCCGCCGAGCGCGGCAACCCCTGGGTGAATTACCACGACGGGGCGGCTGTCGAGGCAGACTACGCCGGTCCGGCTGCCCTCCTCGATGTGCTGGAGGCCGGCCTGGCCGCGCCCCTTGCCCTGACCACGGGCGACTTTGACGAGGACGGGATGCCGGATCTCGTGAGTGCTTTCGCCGGGCCGTCGGGCGGGCTGATGACGCTCCACCGGGGCAACGTCGATGCGGTGCACCCCGAGGCGCCTCTGGCACGGCAGCACCGAGCCGAAGGCACCTTCACCGAGGCGCCCTTCCGCCCCGATGCGCTCGTCTTCGAGGCCCCCCTCCGCGCCGATTTCCTCGCCAGCGGCGACTTTGACGCCGACGGCCACCTCGACCTGGCGGCGGTGGCCGAGGGCGCGCGCGAGCTGCTCGAGCTGCGCGGCGACGGGACGGGCCACTTCGAGGCCGCCCCGCCGCTGCGGCTGCCCGGCGAAGCCACCGCCCTCTTCGCCGCCGACCTCGACGCACGCGATGGGCTGGCCGACCTGGCCTTGGGCGTGGCCCATGCGCGTGGCGCCGACCTGCTCATCTACGCGCACGCGTACGGCGCCCTCCGCGCCACCCCAGAGCGCACCGCCCTCCGCGCCCCGGCCCGTGCCTTCACCGCCTCCCACTTCGACGACGACGGGCGCGTGGACCTGGCCGTGGCCACCGATGCCGACGTGGTGATCCGCTACGGCCGCACGCGGGCTCAGCGCACCCCCACCCGTCTCAGCGACCACGCCCTCGGCGGCGAGGTCGTCTCCGTAGCCGCGGGTGATTTCGCGTGGGACCGGCGTCTAGATCTGGCGGCCCTCACGGCGGACGGCACGCTCCACCTGCTCGAACCCCGCACGGGCGACCGCCGCGCGGGTTATCTGGGCGTGCAGGACGGGCGCCTCGTAGCCGCGTGGGCTTCCAGCCGCCCGAAGTGGGAGTTGTCCGTCCTCGATCCCGCCGGGCAGCAACTCCAC
>JAHEMB010000231.1:0-2011 GCA_024643915.1 Rhodothermaceae bacterium
CATCGAACAACGCCTCCACGATTCCACTTGCGCCACTGATTACCTGGGGCGACGTGGCGGCGGGCCGGGCCGGATCGAGCAGGACGTTGCCCGAGTTGAGGCGCGCTTCGAAAACCTGCTGCTCCAACAAATGCACGTGCCCTCGGATCTCACCTGCAGGATTGGCCTCAGTCGGCAAGCCGAGGTAGGCCACGCCAGCTTCCAATGCATCTCGTAAGGCCGGCGTGAGCACATGCGCGTTGTTTTTCGCCTCGAAGAGGCCGCTAAGCCCATCCGTGGCCGCCGTTGCCGAGAGCGGAAGCAGCAGTTCCGCTGGAGCGCCCACGGCTTCACGGTATAGGCCGATGCCTTCAGCCAGAACAGGGCTCATCAATCCCTCAAAGCTGCCCGTCATCAGCAGGAGGCTGTCCTGATCTTCGATCATCAGGGAGCCCGTCGCCGGAGTGCCGGTGGGAGGAAGCGCACGGTCGGCCAGCAGTGCCCGGTACACTGTTGCATCGGCGGGGAAGAACTGCCCGCGCAGTTCGCCCTTCGGGAAGGCCCGCGTGGGGATGTTCACGTACAACCGGCGCTCCTCCAGGGCCGCCCTCTGGGCATCGTCCAGCGAAAAGGTGTTGCTTTTGGCATCGAGGGTTCCTGCGCGTGTGCCGATCAAGTTGATGGAAAGAGGCAGGACCGCCCCTCCGGCCTCCCCGGCGACGCCGAGGTGCAGGCAGGCTTTGCCGGCCTGTTCAGGCGCGTAATCGCTGGATAGGCCGGAAAAGTCTCCTGAGACGACGAGCCGATTTTCCTCCAGGCGTGCCGCGATGCGTCCCGAAGCCTGGCTCGCCGCTACCGGTGTGGCGTACGCGCCGGAAAGGAGGGCCACGTACCCGGCCTCCGGCTCTCTCACGGTCAGGTATACCGTCGCGGTGTCGGTAAACGTACGGCCAAGAATATCCGTTACCTCGTCGCGGACGACGTAGCGAAGGCTGTCGCGGCCCGTGAAGCCGGCCGCCGACGTGTACGTCAATGCCTGCTGCTGTGCGGAGAACTGCACGGTGCCGTGCAAGGGTCGCTGCGAGATGTCAACGACGGTCAGCCGGTCGTCTTCCGCGTCGGTGTCATTCGCCAGCACATCGACGAGCAGCGGGACTTCCGGCGAGGCTTCGGCGCTGTCCGGCCGGGCCACCGGGGCTTCGTTGAAAAGGATCAACTGCACATCATCAATAAGCACGTAGCCATCGTCGTCGCGTCGGTCAGGGTCGAAATAATGCCAGCCTAGGCGCACTGCGTCGCCTCGACCGGCGAAATTGCTGAGCGGGAACGTGAGGAATTGCCCACTGACCTCATCGCGGATTCCTACCGTTTTATTCCATTCCGCGACGAGCGCGTGCGTGTTTCCATCGTCGAGACTGATGAGGAGACGCAGTGAATCGCAGCCATTACCACAGCTAGGAAAGACATCACAATACATCAATCGAAAACCCAGCACCAGCGAACCACTTGACGGGATCTCTATAGACGGCGTCCAGAGGATCGTGTCGTACTCTTCGAGCTTGTGTGCGTCGCTGTTGACGGCCGCCGCCACGCCCGTACCTCTGGTGAAATTCTGAAAGTTGCTACCGAAGGTGGTATGCTCGGCCCAGATCACTCCTTTGCCTGCCAGATCATCAATGCGCCACCCCTCCTCTGCGCCGGGCATGCCGTCGTTGAAATCCTCGCAGAGGAGCAAGGCGCGGCCTGGTCCTGGCACCGCACAGCCGCTGATGAGTTCAGCAATGTCGGGCGTGGCCTGGCCGAAAGCCGGCCCCGCCAGCGCAAGCAGCACAAGCACACAGGCTACCCAGCCGAGAGGAGGGCGGCCTGAGCCAGCATCAAAACAGCGGCAACTAGACATGAGAATGGAATTCAACGCCGCGAAGCGTGGCGGAACGCAAGCGTCCTGCCCGGCGGGCGGATTCGTACTTCGAATTCCCAGGCGAACCGGTGCCAGGCTCATCGGGGGCCTGCAAGCGTGGTTGCTTAAGAA
>JAHEMB010000231.1:2021-6385 GCA_024643915.1 Rhodothermaceae bacterium
GAACTGGCGGTAGGGGGTGCGTGGAGCGCCTAAAAGCGAGCCGGGGAAGTGCTCGCGAAAATATCCTATGGTAAGACGCCGCGATAAACCGAAACGCTTGGCGAAAGATCCGGCCCAGAAACCTTCGCCCTAGCGTTGACTACAACGCCTCGGCCCACACACTGCCCTCCTCCGGGGTGCCCTGTACGCAGTCGTCTTTGCGCTAAATATAAAAAGATCATGGCAATACGCAAACTTACTTTTTTGCTTTTTGCGCTTTTCCTGGCAACCGCCGCCTCGGCACAGGCTCAGCAAGAGTCCGCCGAACAACTAACGCTAGAGGCGATCTTTGCCTCGGACACCTTTGCCTCGGAGGCTTTCCAGGGCGGGCGTTGGGCCGAGGAAGGACCGGTGATTACGTATATCGAGCAGGATGCCTCCGGCGCGACGAACCTCATCCGATATGACCTGGAGAACGACACACGCCGCGTGTTCATCGACGGCAGCGCGTTGTCCGCCCAAGACGTGGGCCGGCGCATCGCCATTGAGGATTATCAGTTCAGCGCCGATGGCCGGCGCGTGCTGCTGTTCACCGATACGGCGCCCGTCTGGCGGTTCAACACACAGGGCTTCTATTACGTGCTCGACCTTGAGTCAGGTACACTCACCCCCCTCAGCAAACGGGAGCTTGGCTACCAACTCTTCGCCAAGTTCAGCCCCGACGGCCGGCACGCCGCCTTCGTCCGGGATCGCAACCTTTTCCTCGTCGATCTGACGACGATGAGGGAGACGCCGCTGACCACCGACGGCAGCCCCGGCTCCCTCATCAACGGCACCAGCGACTGGGTGTACGAGGAGGAGTTCGGCCTGCGCGACGGATGGGCTTGGAGCCCCGAGGGCCGCTACCTCGCCTTTTATCAGTTTGACGAGACCGCCACGCCCGACTTTGTGATGACCGACCTGCGCGGGCAGTACCCCACCCTGACGCAGTTCCGCTACCCGAAGGCCGGCGAGTCCAACAGCGAGATCCGCGTCGGCGTAATTGACGTGGCCGCCAGGGAGACGAAATTCTTCGACACGGACACCTGGCGCGAAGGGGGGGATGAGACAGAATACCTGCCCCTGATGGGCTGGACGCCGCCCGTGGACGGGCAGCCCCGCGTCTGGATCGTTCGCCTCAACCGCGACCAGAACGCCCTCGACCTGCTCTACGGTGATCCGCAAACCGGCGACGTTGCCGTCGTGCTAGAAGAGCGAGAGGACACCTGGATCGACGTAGAAACGGGCTTCAGCGATCTCGACACCGGCAAGATCACCTACCTCGGCGACGGAGAGCATTTCGCCTGGATCAGCGAGGCGGACGGCTACCGGCACCTGTATTTGCATCGGAACGACGGCACACTCGTGCGTCGCCTCACCGGAGGCGACTGGGATGTGACGAGCTTCCACGGCATCGATGAGGCGCGGGGGCAGGTTTATTTCACCGCTGCCAGGGAGGATCCCAAACAGCGGCATCTGTACCGCGCCCCGCTAGGGGAAGGAGGATCGTACGAGCCGGTGCGTATCACAGCGAAAGACGGCTGGCACGCCGTCAACACTTCGCGCGATCTCCGCTTTTTCATCGATACGTATTCCAATGCGACCACGCCCCCTGTCACCTCGCTCCACGCCATCGAGGGGGAGCCGGTGAAGGTGCTCGAAAGCAATGAGGCGCTTCAGCAAACCCTGGCCACCTACGACCTCCCCGCGCCCGAATTCCTGACCGTCCCCGGCGCCGACGGCACGCCCCTCGAAGCGATGCTGATCAAACCGCGCGACTTCGATCCATCGCGCGCATACCCTTTGCTCGTTTACACCTACGGCGGGCCGGGGTCGCAGGAGGTACGCGACATGTGGTACCGGCCCAAACGGCGCCTGTGGCATCATTATCTTGCCGAGCAGCAGGGCGTGCTCGTGGCAATCGCAGATGGCCGGGGCGCAGGCGGACGGGGCAAGGCTTTCAAGAGCGCCGTGTACAAGCGCCTCGGCCAGCTCGAGGTGCAGGATCAGATCGCCGCTGCGCAATACTTTGGCCGGCAAGCCTATGTGGATGTGGACCACCTCGGCATCTGGGGCTGGAGCTATGGCGGCTACCTGACCCTCATGGCCATGCTCTCCGGCGATGGGCCGCAGACATTTCGCATGGGCATGGCCGTGGCCCCTGTCACCGACTGGCGCCAGTACGACACGATCTACACCGAGCGCTACATGTCCACGCCGCAGAAGAACGAGGCCGGCTATCGCCAGGGCGCGCCGCGCCTCCTGGCCGGCGAAATGCGGGAGGATCAACATCTGCTGCTCGTCCACGGCGACCTAGACGACAACGTCCATTTCCAGAATGCCGTACAGATGATCGCAGCCCTGCAGGCAGCCGGCAAGCAGTTCGATTTGATGGTCTATCCCGGTCTTAACCACGCGCTCAGCGGGAGCAGCGCCCAACTCCATCTCTTCACCATGATGACGAAGTACGTGCGCGATCATCTGGTTGAGGCGGCGGCGGTGGGGGCCAGTTATTAGCGCGTCTTCTCAGGGTGGGCGCCTGTCGCCTACTCCTCAAAGCTGATCCACGCAATGGGCAAAAAGCCGCAGATGTTTCGCGCCAACGTGGGCGTTGTGCTGATGAACGGGCGCGGGCGGGTGCTGGCTCTGGAGCGGGCCGACGTGCCGGGCGCCTGGCAACTCCCGCAGGGCGGCCTCGATGAAGGGGAGGAGCCGCGGGAGGCCGCCCTCCGCGAGCTCATTGAGGAGACAGGCGTCGATGCCGCTGATTTGACCGTGGTGGCCGAACACCCCGACTGGCTGGCCTACGAACTGCCGGAGGCGTACCGCCGTCCTAAAGTGGGGCGAGGCCAGGTGCAGAAATGGTTTCTCATGCGCTATACCGGGGCCGATGAGATCGACCTGACACAAGCGTCGGACGACGAGTTCAGCGCGTGGAAATGGACAACCTTGCGCGAACTCGCCGGAGAGACGATCTGGTTTCGCCGGCCCATTTACGAAACGCTGGCTTCCTTTTTTTCAGCACACTTAGCCGTGAAGCAGTAGCGATCGGTTGGCAGCGTTCTTCGGTGTGTGTGGTGGCTTGAATGCAAAAGAGGGCGACTTCAAAGAAGTCGCCCTCTTGCGTGCCGCACGTGGCAGCGGTGCCGTGATCCTAGCGCCACGGGTCGCCCTCTACGATGATTTCCGGCGGGGGGCCATCAGAGCCTTCCTCATCGTCCTCAGCAAAGACGATGGCAAGCGTCTCCAACCGTACGTTCCCCATGGGGCGGTAGTGTTCTAGCTTCATCATGGCGAGCCTCCTTGAAGATTTAGGTTTGTGTACCAGACTATACTACACAATCCGGTATACAAATGGCTCAACCCCAACGGTATAAATGGACCAAAACGATGGGTCGCGCCGGTCCTAGCGCTTGCCGAGATCCCGGACGATCCGCTGAAAGCGCGGATCTTCTCTTAGGGAGGCCAACGTGTTCGTCGAGTTAATATCCTCAAGCGGGTAGCCCTGGCGGAGGGCCTGACCGATCCACTGGAGGGCCTTGTCGCGTTGTCCCTGTTCCTCGTACAGCAGGCCCGCCCGGAACATGATCTCGATGCTTCCTGGTTCCAGTGTTAGGGCGCGTTCGAGGGAGGCCAGGGCAGCGGGCTCCTGCCCGATCGTTTGCTGGAACCAGGCCATCATGCGCAGCAAGGTCGCGTCGTTCGGGTTGACACGGAGTTGCTCCTGGGCGATGGCTAGCGCACGCCGGGAGATCCGCTCGACGCGGGCGCTGTCTTCAAAGGCCCGATTGTAAGCGCCCGCGAGGTTCGACCAGATCTTGATGTTAGTGCTGTCGAGAGAGACGGCGCGCTCGTACATCGCCGCCTCGTCCTGATAGCGCCGTTCGTTATAGGCTATCGCGCCTAGATTCGAGTAGGCGGACGGCGTCGGATGGATGGCGATGGACCGCTCGAAGTAAACGCGCGCCGAGTCGAGCTTTTTCTCGTAAAGGAAGGTTGCGCCGAGGTTGTTGTAGCCGTGAAAATTGTCCGGGGTGAGTGCGATCACGCGTCGATACTGCGCGGCGGCCTCGTCGAACCGTCCTGCTCTCAAATAGAAATTGCCTAGAAAGGTGTAGGCGCGATGATCTTCCGGGGCAACCCGGACGGCCTGCTTGAAAGCGCGTTCGGCCTCCTCCCGGCGGTTGAGCGATGCGTACGCGTGGCCGAGCCCACTGAAAGCTTCCACCTCGGTCGAGTCGAGGGCGAGCGCCAGGGAGTAAGCACGAACGGCATTTTCGTACTGGCCGGTGCCTAGGTAAATCGTGCCAAGCGTGACATGGACGGGGGCGAGTTGGTCTTCGATC
>JAHEMB010000232.1 GCA_024643915.1 Rhodothermaceae bacterium
AACTGCGGGGCGTGACGCCGTAGTAGCGCGAAACGACGCGGCTGCCGACGAACAGGTCCACGTCGCCGTCGCCGTCGAAGTCGGCGGGCTTTACGCAGCAGCCGTTCTCGAAGAAATCGGGCAGGGCGCTGTCGGCTTTAGTGAAGCCGCCCGCGCCGTCATTCAGGTAGAGCCGGTCTTTGAGCGCCTCGGCCTCCGCCCAAAACTCATTGCCGCCACTGACCACGTAGAGATCTAGGTCGCCGTCCCCGTCGGCGTCGAAGAAGGCGGCATCTACATCCTCGGTTGGGCCATCGGCCTGCCACGGCACGGCATCGGTGGGCGCGAAACGGCCATCGCGCTGCTGCAGGAAGAGACGGGCCGGTTGCCACTTCGCCTCGCCTGCGAAGAGGTCGTCGAGGCCGTCGCCGTTCACGTCACCCACGGCCAGAGCCGGCCCCTCCGTCGAGAGGCGGTGGGGCATGAGGGGCTCGCGGACGAAATCGTCGAACGACAGGTTTTCCTCGTGCCGGTAGTCCGGCGCAAGGGCGTCGGTCACGTCCTCGAAGAGCGGATCGGCGGGGCGCTCCGGGGCGAACTCGTAGCTGCCCCCGGCCTCGTCCTGCTGGAGGGTGAGATGTTGATCGGCAGGCACATCGGTGAGTATCTGAAAGTGCCCGTCCGGCCAGATCACCGTGAGCGAGTCCACGGTCGCCACCGTGCCCAGCCCGAAGTGGAGGCGCGGATCGACGGACGACTGGAAGCCGCGCGTGGGGAACGCCTCGCGCATTTGCAGGACGCCCCCCTGCCACAGCAGCACCTTCGCCCCGAGCCCCGCCGTGTTGGCGCCGCTGCCTGCGAGTGCGACCGTCAGAAAATGATGCCCGAGCAGCCTGTCGGCCCGGTTCTCGTAGACCGAGGCCGGCGCATTGATGTTGTTGACGACGAGGTCGAGGTCACCGTCGTTGTCGAGGTCGGCGTAGGCGGCGCCGTTGGAAAAGCCCGGTTGATCCAGCCCCCACCCGGCGACCTCGTTCACGAAGTGGAGATCGCCCTCGTTGCGGAAGGCGTAATTGGCAATCGGCACCTGGGGCATCAGGTCGAGGAGGGCCATGTCCTCCTGCGTCACGCCGAGGGTGAGGGAGACCTGCACCTGGTCCTGCGAGGCCACGCCGATGTAGTCGAGGTCGTTGGGGCGGCGGTAGATGCCATTGGTGATGAAGAGGTCCGTCAGGCCGTCGTTGTCGAAGTCGGCCAGGAGAGGCGCCCAGCTCCAGTCGGTGGCTTCCACACCGGCCAGGTAGCCGACCTCGCTGAAGCGGCGTCGGCCCTGGTTGCGCTGGAGGGTGTTGCGCGGGTACTGATAGTAATAGCCGTGCGCCAGCTTCTCTTCGGCCACGAGTCGGCTATCGGCGCTGGCGGAGGTCTGGCGGATCCTTTCGTCCGCAGGCATCATATCGAGAACCACCACGTCGGGCCGCCCGTCATTGTCGAGGTCGGCGGCGTCGGTCCCCATGGCGGCCTGGCTGGTGTGCCCCATCGCGGCGCGCAGCCCCTCGGTGAAGGTGCCATCACAGTTGTTCCAGTAGAGGTAGTCGTCCTCGTGGAAATCGTTGGCCACGTAGAGGTCGGGGCAGCCGTCGCCGTCGAGGTCGCTGACGGCGACGCTGAGGCCGTAGCCGGTGCGCCCGCCGAAGATGCCCGCCGCCTCACTCACGTCGACGAAGCGGCGGCCCTGCCCCAGCGAATCGGCGTCGTTGCGGTAGAGGCGGTCGCCGGCGCGGGGGTGCCGGTCGGCACGGACCGAGACGCGCTCGTAGGTGTCCTCCCAGTGGGTCGAGTGGTTGAGCAGATACACGTCTAGGTCGCCGTCGCTATCGTAATCGAAGAAAGCGGCATGGGTGCCGTAACCGGAGAACGCGAGGCCATAGGCGGCGGCCTGCTCGGTGAAATGCCCCGTCCCGTCGTTGATGAACAACTCGTTCCGCCCGGTGCGCCCGAGGTAGCCACCCACGGCAGCGACAAAAAGATCGAGGTGGCCGTCGCCGTTAACATCGGCCATCGTGGCGCCCGTCGTCCAGTTGCTGCTGCCGGCCACGCCCGCCGCCTCCGTCACGTCCTCGAACCGGAAACTGCCCCGGTTCAGGTACAGCCGGTTCGGTAGCTCGTTGGCCGTAAAGTAGAGGTCCACCAGGCCGTCGCCATTCACATCGCCCACCGCTACGCCGCCGCCGTTGTAGTAGTAGAGGTAGTTGAGGATGCTGAAGGTGGTATCCTCGGCGAGGGTGTTTTCGAACGTGAGGCCCGTTTCGCTCGCCCGGCGCTGCTCAAAAAGGGTCGACGCCCGCTCCTCACCGCAGCCGACGAGCAGCAGAACGACAAGTAGCGTACATCGCGTGATGGAGCGAAGAACCGTAACAGGAAAGAAAGAGGAGGGCATCATGCTTAATCAAATACCATCTACCACATCGATCCAGCGGAGGCTATCGACCAAGCCCGCGGCGTAAAGTTCGTACCGGCGGTGGGTTGAAGAAAGGGCGAAGGGCCTTCCTTGATGCGCACGTCAATATAACCGATGGGCCAGCTTCGGTCTACGCCCTGTTTGATGCCTTGACGGCGGTAAGGAGACGCGCTTTCATCAAAGAACCAGCGCTGCGATGGCCTGGGCCCTGTTGCGAATGTGCTTCTGTTCACCTATGTTGCTAAGTAGCGGAGGCTGTCGAGGCTATGGTGTCAGAAGTCGTTGTTTTTTTTATGACGCCGCCGTGCCCGATCCACAGATCTAAACGCATCATAAGCTTTACGGGCACCCCGGTACCGGCTACCGACTACATTCCTTGACCCGGCGGCTTTCCAGGCTCACTCAGTTGCTCTCGCACGCTGGGGCCGGGACAATGATCAGCAAAAGTAGAAATAATATTTCGCCGGGGCCCGCGCCCGGTGGCGTCGTTGCACGGCAACGTGCTCCCCCTCCCGCTCGGATGATCTATGCCCGAGCCCTACGTATGCCGGCGCGGTGCAATAATTAAGGGCGCGCCGCGACGGTTTATTTCGTACCCGATTCTTATGAGGTGACCCCATGGCTACTGGAAAATCAGGGAAGAAGGATCCGAAAAATCCTCGTGACGAAGACAACGGCCCAGACGAAGCTTCCCATCTGGACGATCAACACGAGATCCACGACGAGGATTTTCAATTTGCCCTCAAGGCTTTGCTGGAAGCCTACCAGCCTGTTCTGGAGAAAGAAGTGGCGCGCGCCAAGAACCCGGGAAAGCTCACAGGGGAGGCGCTGAAGGACCCACCCGACTGCGACGATGAGTTCGCGCTCGCCACACAGATTGCCAAGACGTTCTTTACGGAAAAGGTGGCATTGCGGCTCTTGCCCGCCGAGGGACGCGAACATATGGGGCCCATCGACCGATGGCGGTGGTGCTTCCTGCACCTGCGGTGTTGCATCATCTTCGGCTGGCTCCTTTGCCGCCGCCCCCAGACCTTTCGCTCCACCATTTATTACCTGTACCGGTACTGGCTGTGTGTTCGCCGCGTGCTGGGCATCGCCCCGGACGACCGCGCGCTGAACGAGGAGGAGCGCGAGGACCTCAACACCTTGGTGCGCGAGTTTGCCGCTGCCTATAAACCGTACCTGTCCGATCAGCTCGCCACCGTCGAGTTTTCGGAAGGGCTGTCGGCCGAGGTGCTGACGGGCGAGATCGACTGCGAGGAGGGTGAAGACGAAGCAGGAGCCTTCGTCGAGCGCGCGCTGACGATGAAGTCCGTCGAGGCGTTGCTGGGTAAGGAGGCGTTCGAGCAGCATCGCAAGGAGCCGTTCTTCTGGTTCTGCCGGTGCTGGTGCCTCTGCGCCATCCGTTTCGGCTGCTGCCTGGCGCGCGCCTCCAACCTGGTCGACGTGCTGCGCTGCCTGCTCTACTTCTGGCGCTGCATCCGCGACTGCTTTCGCCCCCTCATCTGCGACCTCACCGGGCCCGAAGGCTGCACGGATGAGGAGTTGAACCCGAAGGTCGGCGGCCTCACCATCCCGGTCGAGGGCACGGCCACCGGCGCTTTCTTCGACCATTACGAGATCGAATGGCGCAAGGTCGAAAGCGATGCAGGGTGCGACGACGACGCAGGCTGGTCGAGCGACGACGTGGTCTATCCGGGCGGCGGCGGCGCGGGCACCGCGCCGGTCAACAGCGGCGTGCTGGGCTGGCTCAACACGACCACCTGGAGCGCCGGTGCCTACGAGGTCCGCGTCTGTGTGTACCAGACCAACGGGGCGCGGCGCTGCTGCTGCACCACCTTCAGCCTCTTCAAACGCCTCGTCTGGATCGACCACGTGGGCGGGGCGTCGGTGGAAACGCCGCCCGGGCCCTTCGCTCCCAAGGCGCCCATCGTGACGGGCAACCCCGGCGGCGTGGTGGTGCCGGTGGGCTGCTGCGTGACGGTGCGCGGAAGTGCCTTCGTGGGCGACTGCAACGACCGCAAGATCAAGTGCTTCGACCTGCGCTACGGCATCGGCTTCCTCCCGGGTCCTAACCAGGTCGGCTTCAACCCTGCCGCCTACAGCGGCTCCCTCCTCGATCCCTTCGGGCCGGTCTGCTACACCCCGCCGGACGAGAGCGGCAAGCGCGCGCAGTGGAATCAGGTCATCGCGGGGGCCCTCACCACCCGCCTCGTGCAGACGGAGATCGAGATCCTGGGCACGACCATCAAGGTGTGGAAGCTGAAGGATTTCTGCTTCAACAGCGCGAATGGGCTGCCGCCCTGCCCGGATCCCCAGCATGCCTGCCGGAGTGGGAAGTACACCCTCCTGCTCGACGTCGAGGACACGCTCGGCAATCATTACTATGACACCCAGCACGTCTGGTTCGACAACAAGCCGATCCACGTCGAGTTCAACGGGCTGGAAGGGGTCAAGAGTTGCGAGGACGTGAACCTGGGCGCGTTCGTGCCCGGAGGGGCGCCATGCGCGGCCCAGTGGCCGATGAACCTGCTCGGCATCGTCTACGACGAGTACATCGACCCGGCCGACCTGAGCTACCCGAGCGACAACCTCGACTACTACTCGCTCACCATCACGCGCCAGGGCGGTCCGTCGTACAGCGTGCCGATCACCCCGGACCTCGTGAACTTCCACCCGGACCCGTTGACGGGCGTCGTCGATGTGCACAAAGGCCGGAAGCGCGTCGGCGATCCGGGCACGCGGTGTGAGGAAGCCGTGCCTGGCTGCCCCGCCCCCCCGCACCCGGCGAAGTTCGCCGACATGCTGACGAAGATCGACCTGCGCATCTTCGACGACGGCTGTGTGGGAAGCCTGGGCGCGCCGTTCAAGCCGCCCGCCGGCTTCGCCCTGAAACGCGGCACGTGCTGTGGCTATACGTTTCAGCTTTACGCGCAGGACCGCACGCGCAGCGACGGCGGCACGGGGCTGTGCCACCGCAAGTGGTCACTCCCCTGGGCCGTCTGCATTTGCAACGACCTGCCGCACGAGGACGAAGACCAACCGGGTTGATGCCCGTCGTGATGGAACTCCCCCTCTGGCTACGGTTCGTGCTGGCCGTCCTCGCAACCTGGCGGGTGACCCACCTGCTGGCCCGCGAGGACGGCCCGGCCGACCTCATCGCGCGCCTCCGCGCACGGCTAGGCGACGGCTTCTGGGGCCGGCTCATGGACTGTTTTTACTGTCTGAGTCTGTGGGTGGCCGCCCCAGCAGCGTTCGCCCTCAGCCGGGAGCCGCTGGGCCTGGTGCTGGCCTGGCTGGGACTCTCCGGCGCGGCGTGCCTGCTTAACCGGCTAGGCCAGGAGCCCGTCGTCTTTCACCCACTCCAACAACCGGAAGAGGCCCTCGACACCCATGGGATGCTGCGGACAGAAACGCTCGACCCTTCGCACCCAGGTCACAACGAAACAATCCCCGAAAACCCCCGCGCCTAGCCCGGCGCCGGCTGCCCGCCCGGCGGCGCGGCCCATCCAGCCGGCGCGGTCCGTCCCTGCCCCTACGGCGCCGGGGGCGAGCGTGCAGCTGCGCTATTTGCAGCGCTCGGCCATCCTTGTGCCGGGTCCTGCCACGGGCCGGCGCTACACGTTTTCCGCTGCCGAGCCAGTGCAAGCCGTCGATGCGCGGGATGTGGAGGCGCTGCTGCGCACAGGCTTCTTCCGCCAGGCCTTTTGAGCGGAGAGAACGCCTAAGGGCGAGCCAGGGTGACGGGACCGCCAAAGCCGGGACCGCTCGCGCTCCCTTCGATACGCGCGCGGTCGTCCGTCACTACGCCTTGCAGCGTGCCGGGTCGCTGCCCACTGCCGAAGTCGAGTTGCATCCCGAGGTTCGGATGGAGGTGCTCGCCCGTCACGGTGAAAGCCATCGGCCCCGCTGGCAGGGCGATGGT
>JAHEMB010000233.1 GCA_024643915.1 Rhodothermaceae bacterium
GCGCTGGGCGGCATGGTGGAGGACGGCGGCAAGAGCAGCGGCGCGGTCGAGGGCGGGGTCGTCGGGCGTGAGGGCCGCGGGGGTGAAGTGTTTGGGGACGAAGTGGGTAGAGAAGTGGCCCGTGCGGAAGGCCTCGTGCTGCATCACGAAGCGGCAGAAGGGGATGGTGGTGGGCACGCCCGCCACGTCGTACTCGGCGAGGGCGCGGTCCATGCGGCGGATGGCCTCCTCACGCGTGCGGCCCCAGGCCGTTAATTTCGAGATCATCGGGTCGTAGTGGATGAGCACCTCGCCGCCCTGCTCCACACCTGCATCTACGCGCACGCCGAAGCCGGAGGGTGGAGCGTGCCGCAGGAGCGGTCCGGGGGCGGGCAGGAACCCGTTGATCGGATCCTCGGCGTAGACGCGACACTCCACTGCGTGGCCGTGGATGGCGAGGTCGTCCTGCCCGTAGCCCAGCGCCTCGCCCCCGGCGATGCGGATCTGCTCGGCTACCAGGTCGAGGCCGGTGATCCATTCCGTCACCGGGTGCTCCACCTGGAGGCGCGTGTTCATCTCCATGAAGTAGAAATTCAGGTCCTTATCGACCAGAAATTCCACCGTGCCGGCGTTGACGTAACCGCACGACCGGGCCGCCGCCACCGCCGCCTCGCCCATCCGCTGCCGCACCTCAGGCGTAAGCACGCTCGACGGCGCCTCCTCGATGACCTTCTGATGCCGCCGCTGAATAGAGCACTCGCGCTCGAACAGGTGGATCGTGTTGCCCTGGCTGTCGGCCAGGATCTGAAACTCAATGTGGCGCGGCTCGACGATGTATTTCTCAATAAAGACGCGCCCGTCGCCGAAGGCGGACTGCGCCTCGCTCTGGGCGGCGCGCATCGACCGGGCGAACTCGACCGGCTCCTCGACGATGCGCATACCCTTGCCGCCACCTCCTGCCGCCGCTTTGATGAGCACCGGATAGCCGATTTCTGCGGCGATGCGCGCCGCCGCGTCGGTGCCGTCGATGGCGTCGGTGGTGCCGGGGGCCATGGGGACGCCGGCCTGCTCCATGATCGCCCGGGCCGCCGTCTTGTCGCCCATCGCCCGGATGGCTGCCGGAGGCGGACCGATGAAGGTGACGTCCGCCGCCGCGCACGCCTCGGCAAAGGCGGCGTTCTCAGACAGAAATCCGTAGCCGGGGTGGATGGCGTCGGCGCCGGTCCGCTTCGCCACGGCCAGAATCTTTTCCTGCACGAGGTACGATTCGCTCGACGGCGCGGGGCCGAGGAAGTAGGCTTCGTCGGCCAGGCGGACGTGCGGCGCCGTCCGATCCGGCTCGCTGAAAACGGCGACGGTGGCGAGCCCCAATTCCTTGCACGTACGCAGTACGCGCACGGCGATCTCACCCCGGTTAGCAACCAACACTTTCTCGATACGGCGGCTTGCCATTTTATCTTATTCCCCTCCGATGGCACGGTCTATGCACTTCGATGAAGGTAGCAAAACAGCCGCGGAATCGGCCCTGGCGGTGGCGAAATCTGCAAAATCGTCATACTTTCGCCCCCTGCCGAAGCTTTGCCGACCCTGGCTCGTTCAAACAGTACGGGACGACACACTGCTTGCCCCGAGTTATCGGGGCAGGGCCCCTGGCCACGGTTTTGAATGGAGCACGGTTCAGAGCGAAAAAACCGTAAGCTGAAATCACAGATTCTCGCCAGTTAAATTAGGAACCGAAGAAAAGACGATGCCGGAGACGAAAGATTACTATAAGATCCTGGGCGTGAAAGAGAGCGCCGATGCGGGCGAGATCAAGAAGAAGTACCGCAAGCTGGCGCGCGAATTCCACCCCGACCGCAACCCGGACGACCTGACGGCAGAGAACCGCTTCAAGGAGGTCCAGGAGGCTTACGAGGTGCTGTCCGACCCGGAGAAGCGGAAGCAGTACGATGTGATGCGCAAGAATCCGTTCGGCTTCGGCAATGGGTTCGACACCTCCGGCGGTGGGCGTTTCTACCGCGCCCCGGACGGCACCTACGTGCGCTTCGATACGGGCGGGAGAGGCCCCCGCGATGCGGGCGACCCATTCGGCGGCGAGGGAGGCCTGGGGGGGCTGGGCGATATTTTCGGGCGCTTCTTCGGCGGGGAGACGCCGCGCGAGGAGCCGCGCGCCCGCACCCGTCGCCGCCCCGAGCCACGCGGGCGCGACGTGGAGACGACTCTCCGCCTCAGCTTTGAGGAAGCCCTCAAAGGCGGCAAGACGGAGGTGAAGCTGCCAGACGGCACGGCCATCCGCCTCAGCATTCCCAAAGGCGTGCGCGACGGCTACAAGATCCGCCTGCGCGGGCGCGGCCAGGCTGGCCCCACGGGCGAACCCGGCCACCTCTACGTGACCTTCCATGTGGCCGACGACCCTCGCTTCCGCCGCGAGGAAAACGACCTCTACGTGACCGAGACCGTCAGCCCGTTCGAGGCGATGCTGGGCACGTCGCGCCGCATCACGAGCGCCTACGGGAAGAACGTAAAGCTGACCATCCCCCCCGGCGCCCAGCCCGGCGACAAGCTGCGCCTGCGCGGCCTCGGCGTGGAGACGGACGATGCCAAGGGCGATCTTTACGTCGAGGTCGCCGTCGCCATCCCGAAGAACCTCTCCGACGAACAAAAGGCGACACTTCGCGAGGCGGCGGAAAAGGCGGGGCTGGTGTGACGTGAGGGCAAGCGGTCCCCTTTCGCTTGACTACAAAGAGCAGCCATGCCGCCGCGCGCGCGTTTTGCCTTTTTGCTCCTCATCCTGGCGCAGGCCGCGCATTCGGTCGAGGAATATCTCTTTCATCTCTACGACGTCTTCGCGCCGGCCCGCGCCGTCAGCGCTCTGCTGAGCGAGGACCTGGAAACGGGCTTCGTGATCGCCAACATCGCCGTCGTGCTCTTCGGGCTGTGGTGCTATGTTGCGTGGGTGCGGCCCGGTACGCCGTCCGCCCGAGCGTGGGCCTGGGGGTGGCTCGTGCTGGAGATGAGCAACGCGCTCGGCCACGTTGGCTTCACGCTGGTGCGAGGCGCCTACCTGCCAGGCGTCGGCACGGCGCCGTTACTACTAGCGGCCTCCCTTTTCCTCCTTTACACCATGACCCGCCATCCCCAACAATAGCTGGGTGGTAGGCGACGCGCCCTATGTGTCCCTCCATTTCTTCGGCGCAGACCATTGCGCGAAGTGAGGAACAGGCCGGGGAGCGCCCAGAAAAAAAGCAGCGTCCCCGAAACCTTTGCTACTTTGCATCATAAAGTGCGTTAATCCAGCCAGAAACGCCCATGCGAGAAGATCGCCCGCCCGCCCGGCGGCACCCGACCGAGAGGCCGGCGTCTGAGGTACATGCTACCGAGCACCTGCGCTACATCCGCGAGATGATGGAGCGCACCGGTTCCTTCACCGCCGTGCCGGGTTGGGGCGGCGTTATCATCGGGGTGACGGCGGTGCAGGCGGCGGTGCTGGCCGGGCTGACGGAGACAACGGCAGGCTGGCTGCTGGCATGGGTCGCTGAAGCGGTGGTGGCGTTGTCGGTGGGTGCGGTCACGCTCATGCGGAAAGCCGGGCAGAGCGGCGTGTCCTTGCGCTCGGGCGCCGGGCGCAAGTATGTGCTGAGCCTGCTGCCGCCGATGGCCGCGGGCGCCCTCCTGACGCTCGCTCTCTGGCAGGCCGACCAGGCTGCCCTCCTGCCGGCCCTCTGGTTGCTGCTTTACGGCGCGGGCACCATCACAGGGGGCGCCTTCTCGGTACGCGTTATCCCCCTCATGGGGCTGGCCTTCATGGGGCTCGGCGTTGTTGCCCTGTTCGTGCCGTTCGCTTGGGGCAACGTGCTGCTGGGGGTGGGCTTCGGCGGGCTGCACCTCGTTTTTGGCTACATTATCGCGAAGAATTATGGCGGCTGAAGAAACGACACGCGGCGGCACGTTGCGCCCTGCCACGGAGGCCTTCCCCCCGGCGCTCGACCGGCTCATCCACGAGCGCGTACGGCTGGGCATCGTCAGCGCCCTGGCAGCAGGCGAGCAACTCAGCTTCAACGACCTCAAGCGCCTCCTTGACACGAGCGACGGCAACCTGAGCGTCCACGCCCGCAAGCTCGAAGAGGCCGGCTATGTGGCCTGCCTCAAGTCGTTTGACGACCGGACGCCGAAGACCGAGTATCGCCTGACTGACGCAGGCCGCGCCGCCCTTGAAGCCTACCTCGATCAGATGGAACGCATCATCCGCGTGGCACGCAATGAATAGGTCGCACGCAGGCTGTCTGCTACAGGATCAAGAGTGCCTCGTCTCTTTTTTTGAATTATTACTTTGCAATACAAAGTTCTTTGTGAATAACCAACACTTCTCATCCAGACCATCGCCGCCATGGACGCCCTTGGACTTCCGCTCATGCTTCTAACACTCCTCGGCGTCGTCGGCGCCGTTGTGGTGCTCCTTTTCGCCCTCCAGAAGAAGCAGCGCCGGCTGGCGTTGCGCGTCGGCCTTGGCATGGTCGCGTGGGGCGTCATCTACGTCGGGCTGCTGCTGGCGGTCTCCCTGACGAGCCCGGCGCATATGCTGGGGCTACATCAGCGCAAAGCCTTCTGTGGCGCCTACCTGGATTGCCACGTCGGCGTCTCGGTGGAGAACGTCGAGCAGGTGGCGCAGGTAGCGGGGCAAGGGTCAGAGCGTGGCGTCTTCTACCTCGTCACCGTCCGCGTCAGCAGCGATGCTCGGCAGGCCACGCTTTCCCTCGATCACACCGAGGCGACCGTGACAGACGCCGCCGGGCGCACCTATGAGCGGGCCGTGGCGGTCGAGAACGCGCTCGAAGGCCAGCGCGGCACGCCTGTTTTGTTCGAAGGCCGGGTGGCGGCGGGCGAGGGCTATGCCAAAATACTCATCTTCGACATGCCGGCAGACGCTCCCGAGCCCAGGCTCCTCGTCACCGCCCTCGCGCCCCTTGAACGCTTCGTCGAGTTCTTCCTCATCGGCGACGAGGACAGTTTCCTCCACAAGAAAACCTATTTCCAGCTCTGACGAACCCGCGATTTCCCTGGCAAAACCTACGGAAAAGAAAATGGACCTCAAGACGCAACGCACCCTTGAAATCCTCGGCACAGCGATCGGCCTGGGGGTGCTGGGCGATGCCCTGCTCCGCGCCACACCGTGGGGCCTGAATGCCACCCTATGGATCGGCGCCCTCACAGCTGCTTGCTTCGCCCTGGCTCATCACCGGCGTGCCTCACTCGCCTGCGCCGACCGATGGCTCTTGCTTCCGCTCGGCCTCCTTGCCCTGTTGTATCTATGGCGCGACGCTTCGATGTTAAAGACATCCAATGCCCTCGCCCTCCTGGCCGTCTTTGCCTTCGGCGTGCAACGCTTGCATAAGGCAGCGCTCCAGGCGGCCCGCCCCTTTGCGGAGGCGCCGGGTCTGCTGTCGGCGGGGGGGCGGTATCTGTTGGTGCTCCCCGTTTCACTCCTCCGGGAGATTGACTGGGAAACAGTAAAAGCAGACGCGAACCGCCCGAAGTTGCGCGCCCTGGGCCGGGGGCTCGCGCTCGCCGTGCCGGCGCTCTTCGTCTTCGGCAGCCTGCTCGTCGCCGCCGACGCGGCATTCGAGCACCTCGTCCTCACCACGTTCAGCGTCGATCCCTTTCAACTGCCCAGCCATCTGCTTCTGACGGGCCTGCTGACCTGGATCACGGCAGGCTTCCTAGGCGGCGTGCTGCCCACCGGCGTGAGCGCGGAGCCCTCCGAGGAAGAGATGCTGACGCCCTCGCCACGCCATACGCTGGGAATGATCGAGGTGGGGGTGGTGCTGGGGTTGGTGAACGGGCTTTTTCTGCTCTTCGTGCTGGTGCAGTTGGGCTACCTCTTTGGCGGCGCGGCCCTCGTGGCTACCACCGATGCCCTGACCCTGGCGCAGTACGCCCGGCGCGGCTTCTTCGAGATGGCCACAGTGACGGCCCTCGCCCTGCCCTTCGTGCTGGTCCTACACCGTTATTTTCGCCCCGAGGCCCCCGCGCATCGCCGATATTTCCGCCTCCTGGCCGGAGGGCATGTTTTCCTGCTGTGCCTGATCCTAGCGTCCGCTGCACAGCGGATGTGGCTGTACCAGAGCACCTACGGCCTGACGGAGTTGCGCCTGTACGTGAGCGTTTTTCTGCTGTGGCTGGCACTCGTACTCGTTTGGTTCAGCCTGACAGTCCTACGCGACCGGGTCGAGGCGTTCGCGCCCGTGGCGGCCGCCCTCGCCCTGGCGATGCTTATCGGCCTGCACGCCCTCAATCCCGACCCGCTCATCGTCCGGGTCAACGCGGCGCGGGCGCAGCAGGGTGAAGTGCCCTTCGACGCGGTATATGCTGTGTA
>JAHEMB010000234.1 GCA_024643915.1 Rhodothermaceae bacterium
ATAATAAGAAGCACCCAGCCTGTGCGCATTGTACTGCCTGTTGTTTCCTTTCCATCAGGACCCGCGAGAAGCCGCCGACCCGTAATTTACGAATGGACGATATGGACGAATGGACGGAGCGGAGGAGCGTGCACGCTCCACGCGGTGGGCCCTCGTCTCCAGGTTCACCGGCCTGCTGGCTGATCCGCCGCCGGGCAGGCGGCACGCTGTCCGCCGCTTCCCGGCGGCGCTAACGATAGATGAGGCAGGGCAGCCGCACCTCATCTGGCTACAAAGGGGAACAGGCGGCATCGACGGTGAGATCGGAAGGAGACAGGGTAGGTTCGTTGCCGCAAAAAGCCTATCTTGGCCGGGAGTGAGCCTTTTTCAATTTCTCTTCGTCCGATGCGCGTTCCCGGGGGGCGGCGGTTGCAGGCGAGCCAGGTGTTCGGGTCGCGGGCCAAATGGGTGCTGGGCATCCTCGTGGTGCTCGTGGCCGTGCTGCCGAGCGTGTGGCTGGCCGTGCTCGAAGCGCGCACCAGCGCCCGCCTCGTCGACGAGGTCGAGCGCGGCCTGCGCGTCGATGCCGTCCTCTTCGCCGAGCGCCTCCAGCAGGCCGCCGATCAGATCCTCTACGAGGAGAACGTCCGCCCCGTGATCGAGCGGACAGGTTACCTCGTGCGCGACTCCTCGGCCTTCGGCGGTGCTTTCTACGCGGCGGACCTCGAATCCAGCGTCGATAGCCTCATCGAGTATCCCTTCCTCATCGATTTCGCGGATTCCAGCATCTTCGCCGGGCGGGCCGCCAAGAAGCCGGGCGAGTTGCTCCACACGTTCGACCTTGCGTCGCTAGCGGTGGAGCGGCCGCCGCCGGGGGTGGTGCGGCGTGGCAGTGTGGACGGTCCCAACGGCGCCTTTCACTACGTCTACGCCTTCGAAGCGCCAGTCGCCGACCGGAAGGTGGTAATGCGCGGGGCCAAGATCAACCCGGTCGCCGTGCTCCGCGAGGTGTTGCCGCGCGCCTACCGGCTTTTCGACAAGGCCATCACCGAGCAGCGCGAGGAGAGCGCCTTCGCCGAGGGCCTCTTCGGCTTCGCCGTAGAAACCAGCGACACGGTGCTGGTGCTGAGCCGCATCGTTGGCAGGGCGCGGCGGGGCAACGCCCACGCCATCAGCACCTATACCCGCGCCTTCGATTTCGGTGGCCTCTTCCCCGGCTGGACCCTCCGGGTCGATTATTTCAACGAGGCCAAGGCGAACCGGTGGCGGCGGTACCTGGCGAGCCTGCTGCCCCTCCTCATTGTCGGGGTGGGCGTCTTCATCACAGCAAGGCTGACGATGCGCGAGATGGAGCTGAGCCGCGTCAAGTCCATCTTCGTCTCAAACGTCTCGCATGAACTCAAGACGCCCCTCACCAAGATCCGCTTCTTCAACGACCTGTTACAGGGCCTCCCGCCCGACGCAGAGGAGAAGCAGCGACGCTATCACGAAGTTATCGACCAGGAGTGCGAACGCCTCGCCATCCTCGTCGATAATGTGCTCGACTTCAACCGCATCGAACGTGGGCAGATGGAGTACGCGTTCGCGGAGGTGCCCCTGGGCGAGGTCGTCGCCGAGGTGGCCGAAACGCTCAACGTTATCTACGAGGCGCGCGGCTACCACATCGAGCTGGAGATGCCCGAGGCCTTGCCCGCGATGCGCCTCGACCCGGGTGCGATCAAGCAGGCGCTCATCAACCTCATCGATAACGCCGTCAAGTACAGCGAGCCGCACACCATCGTCGTGCGTGCCGGCACCGCGCGGTGGGAAGGGCAGCCCGCCGTGGCGCTGGCGGTGCAGGACCAGGGCGTCGGCATTCCCAAAGACAAGGTCCGCCACGTCTTTGAGGAATTTTACCGGGTCGAGAACAACCTGAAGCAGCGTGTTTCGGGCAGTGGGCTGGGCCTGGCCCTCGTCCACCACATCGTCGAAGCGCACGGCGGCACCGTCCGCGTGAAGAGCCAGGTCGGGGCCGGCTCGACTTTCACAATCTTGTTACCTCAAGAGCCGCCAAAGAAGGGAAAATCAGAATAAATAGTAACGCTGGGAAGAGTCCGGCGACAGGTCAGGCTGCATCAAGCCGCTGCCCACACCAGCGCTTCTTTTTTCTCTCTGGCGAGAGCATACTGCCGGCGCTGCCGTTTACATCCGTTTCTATTCGTAGAGGACCTACATGACCGACGACATGAACCACCACGCACGCATGCTCATCGTCGAGGACGACCCGGAGATGGGCATGGGGCTGCAAGATTTTTTCGAGTTGAAGGGGTACGCCGTGGAGCGGGCCACCGAGGGCGAACAGGCCCTGCAAAAGATGACGCTGTTGCCTGCTTACGATGTGGTGCTGCTGGACGTGATGTTGCCCAACAAGAACGGCTTCGAGATCCTGCGGGAGGCGCGCAAGGCGGGCGTGGAAAGCCCCGTCGTGATGCTGACGGTGAAGGGGCAGGAGGAGGACAAGCTGCAAGGCTTCGGCCTGGGCGCCGACGACTACGTGACAAAGCCCTTCAGCGCCGAGGAGCTGGCCGCCCGCGTCAAGGCCGTCCTCAAGCGCAGCAAGGCCCCCGCCGAGGCGCCCATGGAGGTCTACCGCTTCGGCGATGTGGAGGTCAACTTCAGCAACCACACTGCCCACCTCGGCGACGAGGAGATCCAGTTCACCGCCCTTGAATTCGACATCCTCCGCTACTTCATCCAGCACCGGGGGCGCACCGTCAGCCGCAAGCAACTCCTGCGCGATGTCTGGGGCATCAGCGGCGATATCACCACGCGCACCATCGACCGACACGTGGCTTCCCTCCGCAAGAAGATCGAGCCGGACCCGACCGTGCCGCAGTTCATCGAGACGGTTTACGGCATCGGGTACAAGTTCGTCGGATGAAGCGAAATCCGCGCGCGGATTTACTGCCGTCAGTCGGCTTCGCCTCGTGTCGGTGTGGACGTGCGGGGGTGTGGACGAGTCTCGGATGGAGAAATCATCTCCGTGCCACACGTCCAGGTCTTACTTGAGCAGGGTGATCTGTTTCACGGCGTTGATGCCCTCGCCCAGCAGGCGCACGAAATACGTCCCGCTCGTCAGCGCGCGCCCGTCGATCCGCACCTCCTGCATCTGGCTCCCTGCCGGCGTCCCCGCGTAGAGCACCCGTACCTCCCGGCCCAGCGCGTCGTAGAGCCCCACCCGCACCGGCACCGACTCCCGCACCGCGAAGCGGAACCTCGCCTCCGGGTTGAACGGGTTCGGGTAGGCCCCCTCCAGCACGTACCGCTCGGCCATCTCGACCGTCACCTCCACCTCGGCGCTGTACGTGAAGGCCCCGTCGAAGTCGATCTGCTTCAAGCGGAAACGGTGCGCCCCCGGGTCCAGGCCCGTGGCCCGGTAGCGGTAGCTCCGCGGCTCGGTCGTCGTGCCGGCCCCCTCGACGTAGCCCAGTTGCACCCAGACCGCCGGCTCGCTCTCTTTCGCCTCTGCCGCCGCCGCCTGCTGCTCGACGAAGAAGCCGGCGTTGCTCGTCTCCGAGGCCGTCGCCCAGCTGAGCACCACGTCCGCCCCGTCGCGCGTGGCCGTGAACGAGGTCAGCTCCACCGGCAAGTTCGTCGTCTCCTGGAAATACGGATTGGCGTTGTTCTGCCGCTCAGCCGGTACCCCGCCCCCGCTCGGTATCGTCTCGAAGAAGAACTCGCCGTTGGTCACCGGCGGGGGGGGGCCGCTGGGCATCAGCGTGATCGACGTGGTGGGGTCGAAGCCTGCCCCGACCGGCACGCGGAAGAGTTCGATCTTTGCGTCGGCTCCTCCGGTGAGGCCCGTCAGCGCCAGGGGCCCCAGGGGCACCGTGGCGTAGACGTAATACGTGTTGCCGCCGTCGGCTGCCGTGCGGTCGAGTTGCACGCCGAAGGCGCCCGTGGGCGGGTCGAGCGAGAGGCCGGCCGCGTCAGGCACGCACAGCGTCAGGATGGCGCCGCTGAGGTTCTGCCCCGAGAGGTCGCCGGTGGACTGGATCAGGAAGATGATCTCATCGGTGGCCGTGTCGAAAGCGAGGCCGGCCTGGACGGTCTGGGCCGGGGCGGCGGTCGGGAGCAGCCCGCCGAGGAGCAGGGCCAGCAGGCCCAGCAGGGCAGCCGGGCGGGAGGCAGCCAGGCGGGAGGCAGCCAGGCGGGAGGCGAAGGAGGAAGAGGTGCGCATGGGAAACTGCTGGCTAGGGTCGATGATTGAGGGGTGCCCTTGAGGTGCCCTTAGTGTTGGATCAGGGTGGGAGGGGCCGCCGGGACGACCACCGCCGCGCCCGTAACGAGCGTGGGCAGCTGGCTCTGGCGGGTGGCGGTGAGGCTGCCGGTGACGACCAGCACCAGGCCGCGGTCACTGCCGGTGCCGAGGTACTTCACTTCGGCGTTGAGGGTGGCGTCCTCGACGCGGTAGACGTCGGGAAGGGTGGCGGTGAGGATGCCGCCAACGGCCGCCAGGATGAGGGCGCGGTCGCTGCCGGCGCCGAGGTACTTGACCTGGCCGTCCTGGTTGATGTCGCCCGGCACGAGGCCGAAGGGCCCGTTGGAAGCGTTGCCGTCGCCGGGGCTGAGGTCGAACAGCGGCAGGTCGGTGTCGCCCGTGTCGTCGTAAGCCTGGCTCTGCGCCGTGGTGAAGTCGTAGGCGGTCACACTGCCGCCCGTGAGCGTTACTTGTACGCTGCTGAGGACACCGAGGTGGTTGCGGTGGCAGACGAGGAGCCAGTAGTCGCCATCTGGCACGTCAATGGCTACCGGGGTCACGCCGTCCGTGTTTCTGATGGCGCCGTCTTTGAGGAGCAACGCCGGCTGCTGGGCCACTACGCTCAGGCTGCCCGACGTGGGATCGCCGGTGGCCAGCTTCAGGAGGACCCAGTCCGTCACGTCTTGCCCGGTGGGGGTGGTAAAGAAGCCTGGCGCGACCGATTTGGTGCCGAGGTAGGGATCGGTCTCGGGCAGCACGTCGGAGAGGTCCGTCCGCATCATCCCGCCGGTATCATAGGCACCGCCGAGGAAGACGTCTACGTCCAGAAGCGGCGCTACGACGATGAGGTCGGCGGTGGCCGGGGGATGCGCCGAAAGGCCGCTCGCAAGGAGGGCGCTCGTGGTGTTGGGGTAGATTCCAGGCACCGCCGTGGCGGGCACCTTGAGTGTGACCGAGAACGTGCACGATCCACCCGGCGCGAGATTGCCGTCCATGAACGTCAGGGAGGATGTGCCGGAGAGGGAGGAGCCAGTGCCGCAGATGTTGTTTTGCGTGCCGCTGGTGCTCTCCAGGCCCGACAGGGTCGCCTCGAGGTCATCGCTAAATTTAAGGTCACTTACCCCGTTCGTAGCATCCAGGTTGTCGATGGTGAATTCGAGCGTGATGGTGCCCCCAATGGACACCGCCATGCTGGTGAACGATTTCGTGAAGGACAGCTCGGAGATATCCAACACGTCCGAGGCCGGGCTGCCCGTCACGCCGAGGCCGCCGATGGTGCCCGTCACCTCGCTGGTCGTGTTCGTGTAGGAGCCGCTGGCGGCGCCGACAGGTACGTCGAGCGTGACGTCGAAGAAGCACGAGGCCCCCGCTGCCAGGCTACCGCCGCTGAAGTCAATGGTGCCGGCATCTGGGATTGCGTCAACCGTGCCGCCGCAGGCAGCGAAGGGCAGTCCCGTGGCTACCAGCCCCGAAAGCGCCATGTCGAGGTCGTCGGTGAAGGCGATGGACGAGGCGGCCTCCGCGGGGTCGAGGTTGGTAAGGGTGAAGCGCAGATTGACCGTGCCGCCCGGCGCCACCGGGTCGTCGGTGAATGCCTTTGTCAGTTGGAGCAGCGTTTTGTTGACGGTGAGCACATCCGTAGCAGGGTCAACGGTAAGGCCTGAGCCGCCATAGGTAGCTGAGAGGCTGCTCGTCACATTGTTGTACGTGCCCTCATCTGCCCCGGCAGGCACCAGGATCGAGACCTCTATCGTGCAGAACTCGCCTGACAGAACGCCGCCCCCGGCATAAACGAGGAAAGTTGTCCCCGAAAGCGATCCGCCACACGAATTAACGGAGGGCGGGCCAGTAGCGGCTAGGCCCGGCAAATCAGCGGCCAGGTCGTCCTGGAAGAAGGAAATGGTGGCATCTTCCAATCCGACGTTGTCGATGGTAAAGCGAAGTGTGCCCGTGCCGCCGGGGATGATCGGGTCGTCGATGAACTCCTTGGTGAAGATCAGCGAAGCGATGATAAGGTCGTCTTCAGCCGGCAGGCCCGTCGCCGTCGCGCCCAGGACGGTGGCCGTCACCGTACTCGTCGTGTTCGGGTGAGGGCCCGGCGCCGCCCCGGCAGGCACATCGAGCG
>JAHEMB010000235.1 GCA_024643915.1 Rhodothermaceae bacterium
TCTTGCGATCTGCACCGCCGTCATGCCCTGCTCGAAACGCAGGAGGATAAGGAGCTGGTCGTCCGGGTCGAGAGCTGTGAGCGCCCTTCTAAGCCGGTCGAGGAGCGGCCGCTGCCGGAAGGCTTCATCGAAGTCATCGCGGCCGTCATGCCCGCTAAGCTGAAACCCATCCTCGTGCAGCGCATCGAGCGAGAGGCGGGAGCGGTTGGCATTGAGCGCCGCCAACAGTATCCACCGCTTCTTTATGCTGAGCAACTCGTCGATTTTACGGATGGCGTCGAGCACCTCGAGCGGGGTGCAGGCCCTGCCGTGCCGGCCACTGATCACCTCGGCGATGTCTTCATATGGCACGTGCTCCTGATAGTAATACTTGAAGACGAGTTTCTCGCGCGCGTCGAGCCGGCGCAACACCGACCTGGGCCGCGAGACGGTGGTCCTGGCGCGCATACTGTCCCGGCAGGCATTGGCCACGACCACACTCAGCCAGGGCAAGAGCGAGCTGTTGTCTCGGAAGCGGCGGAGCGCCTGGAAATCGTTGGCCCGCAGACGCTCGCAAACGGTCGTATAGACCTCCATCACCTCGTCGGCATCCCGGAAGAAGCGCCAGATCATCCGCAGCAAGGTGGAGGAATAGCGCTCTAGCAGTACACCATAAGCCGAGGCCGGATCCGTCTTGAAGCGCGCGATCAGCGTCTCGTCGTCTTCCGGCGGCGGGTCGCTCCGGCTCGTGGCGATGACTCTGGAAAGCAGCTTCGACATCAGGGGTCCCTCTGGGGCGATACTCTTAATCGGATCTTTGCGACTGCGGCCAGTTCGCTGATCTTCCGGCGGCAACCCACTGCGAAGATAGGCGTTAAACGGTCAAGACACAATGGTTCAGAACCTCTTGACCTCAGCGGGTCGTTTGGCTATCTTCGCCCGCCTGTGCGCCCGTAGCTCAGTTGGATAGAGCGTTGGATTCCGGTTCCAAAGGCCGGGGGTTCGAATCCTCCCGGGCGCGCCTAAGCAGGACGGCCCTCCTCTTAAAAAGGGAGGGCCGTTTCATTTTGCCCCTGTGAAGTCCCAACCCTTTACTTCTCGGCATGGTTCCAGCCCCGGGCCCAGCGTACCCCACCCCACGGGCCAGTGGGCGGACCTCCTCGCTTTCGCTCCTGCCCTTGCAGACACGCCCTCATGCTGTGACAAGCACTTCTTGAGGGATTCTGCACGCTCCATCAACTTCTTCCCTGCGTTGCGGCCGCTTGCCGTAGCACCCCTAAGCCGCGCTCCCGCGCCTGGGCAGGAAGCCGACTGGGCGCCCATGCAGCCATCATGCTCCGTTTGTCACAGCATCAAGCATGGAGCGGCAGGCATGGCCGCCATGCGCGCCTACTCGAACCGGATGAGCGCCACCGACTCTTTCCGCACACCAGTGTTCACAGAAGAGCAACAGTTCCTGCTCGCTCGTCTCCTGATGGACGGTAAAGACCATCACAAAGCCCCGGCCCTGGACGCCGCTCGAATCGATGGAGGCGCTGAATTCAGCCGCTTTCACCTCCAGGTGGTCGGGGATGTCGAGCAGATATTCTACGGTGGGCTTGCCGGGGCCGGCCACGGGGAAGAGCGTGTGGTTGGAACTGCCGCACCCTGCCAGAAAGACCACCGCTACAAGCGCAAAAGCGGTCTAGCTACGCATGAGGGTAGCTCCGTACTAGTGAACCACCTGTAAACGATACAGCCTGTCACGCTCAATGACAAGGGGAGCGCCCAAAGCGCGTCACAACGACTCGGCTAGCAGAGCGAGCGCGTCGCTGGTGAGGCGGTAGCCGGTCCAGCCGTCCATCGACCCCGTGGCCGTCCACATCCCCGGCGCCCGCTCCGCGCCCTTCGCGGAGAATCTGGATGCGCAGGGTCGCTTCCGGTCGAAAGACGAGATCAAACAGAGGTTCGGGCGTCTTCTGGGCGGGATTTCCCCGGCGCAAACCGTTGTCTACTGTGGCTCCGGGGTGACGGCGGCGCACGACCTGCTGGCCCTGGCGCACGCCGGCCTGGACGGCGCTCGCCTCTACGCCGGCTCGTGGAGCGAATGGATCACCGACCCGGCGCGGCCCGTGGCGCAGGGCGATGCCTCACACAGGAGGAAGGAAGCATGACATGTGCATGCTCCCTTCCTCTTAAGGACGGACCTCCCATGATGGCATCCCACTATCCGACGCTATTTGACCAGCATCATCTGCCTCGATTGCACAAACGACCCGGCTTCGAGGCGGTAGAGGTAGGTACCACTGGCGAACCCGCTTGCATCCCACGTGATGCGATGCTGGCCGGCTGCCATGGCTTGCGAAGCCAGCGTGGCAATTTCGCGCCCTTGCACGTCAAACACCTTGAGGGTGACGTGGTCGGCCTGCGGCAAGTCGAAACGGATCGTCGTCCTGGGATTGAACGGGTTGGGATAGCTCGTGTGCAAGGCGTAGGCGGTCGGTATCGTGCTCACCGCTTCGTCGGCGAGGTGTGCTGCCGCCATCGCGGCCATCTCCTGAGCGCCAACCTCCCGGGTAGCCGTCAGGTTTTCGGCGTGCGCCTGCGTCGTGGCGAACGCGCTAGCCTCAAACGAAGGCGACTCTGTTTGCACCTCGGTATTGTTGTGTCCTTTGCCCTTGCCCGTCAGGTACGTATGCGTGTGCGTATCGAGGTCGGTCCGCATCTCCTGGAGCATTTTCTTGATCGCTTCAAGCTCGGCAAAGAGGGTCGCAATGTCTCCGGTGTTTTGCGCGATAGCCATGCTGTTGGCGTCCACGGCCTCTTCAAGGGCATCCACGCGTTGTTCGAGCGCCTCGAACCGATCCTCGCCCACGGTGATCGTCAGGTTCTCCCATTGCACGAATCGTTCCGAGGCGAGCAGGCCGAAGGGTCCGCCAGGAGATGGATCAAATTTGACCTCCGCCGCCGAAGCGGTCGCACCCGTTGCCCTCGTCTCTACACGCAGCACTACGCGATACGCGTGCCCGCGTTTGAGCGTTACGGGTATGACTGCACTTCTCAGGTCTGATTTCTCCAGGGAATACGTAGGGCTAGGTAAAACATAGGGGTATTTACCTGCAACCAGCCCTACCTTCACCTCCCCCTTTATCTCCCTATTCTCGACCAGCTCGTACCCCACACGCGTACCGTCCGTTCGATCATTCACTTCGACTTCCACCTTATACTTGGCTAATCCATTCGGGCCCTGGCCGATTATTAGGCCGACCCACCCAATATCCATCGAGATAAGCGAACCGCTCAACTCTGTCGCCTTGCCCGAAGGGGCCGCTGCAACCACAAAATCTTTGAACAGGGCAACCGCCGTCTCCGCCCGCGTCGCACCCAGGTCGGAGGCATAAACATGGGCCTCCATTCGCTTCCTAGCACGGTTGTACCGGCGATGACAGAGCGTCGAGGTCGCACGGTTGGGTTCCACCCGCACGCAGTCGCTAAAAGCGCCTTCCGTCGGGCCGAGATTGGCATGCGTCGTCCCCGGTTCGAAGGGCTGAGCCAGCACAGGGGCTGCAACGAACAAAGGCACCAGGATCATCAGGGATGGGAAAAGGCGTTTCACATTTTTCATGGCAAACCTCCACCGCTGTTTGTGATGGTTCCGTTTGGCCTACTTGACCTACCTCAAACGTAGCAGAGGAAAAGGGAGGCAAAGACGACAGAAAGGTGGAGAAAGACGACAACGGCGCTAGCAACTCCGTTCTCAGCCCTCCTGCTGAGGGAAATGCGACGGCGCCACGCCGAAAATCTGCCGGAAGAGCCGGGAGAAATGCTTGGGATCGTTGAAGCCCACGGAGAAGGCGACCTCCGAGACATTGCCCGCGCCCTGCTCAAGCAATTGCGCGGCACGCTGCAACCGAATCGTTCGAATGAAGCCGCTGGGCGAGAGCCCCGTCAGGTCCTTCAGTTTGCGCTGGAGCTGCCGCAGGCTCATCCCCAGTTCGTCGGCCAGCCAGTCCACGCCGAAGTTGGTGTGCATCAGGTGCGCCTCGACGATAGCCGTCGCCGCTTCCAGTAACGCTGCATCAGCCGGGAGGACCTCGACGGCGCTGGCCTCGACGGGCACTACCTCGCGGCTGAACTTCCGCCGCAGGAGCCGCCGGATCTCGATCAGATTCTCGACCCGCGCCAGCAGCTCGTCGCGGTTGAAGGGCTTGTAAATGTAATCGTCGGCGCCGGCCTCCAGACCCTCTACCTTGTCCTCTGCTGCGGCCTTCGCCGTCAACAGAATCACGGGGATGTGGCCCAGCTCGGCGTCGGATTTAATGGCCTCGCAGAGCGCGTAGCCATCCATGCGCGGCATCATCACGTCGCTGATGATCAGGTCGGGGCGGCTCGCCCGGGCCTGGATCAGTCCCTCCCTTCCATCGGCAGCCTCTTCGACGCGGTAGTGGCGCACCAGGTGGCTCTTCAGATAAGATCGCACATCGGCATGGTCTTCAACGATCAAGATGAGAGGAGCGTCAGGCGCCGGCACGTCTTCTTCGTCGGCAAACGCCGATGCATACGAAGCAGCCTCCCCGTCGATGAAGGCAGGATTTAGGGACGCTCCAAGGAGGGTCGCCTCTCCCGTGTCCTCCACGATGTGTTCAGGGGCCAGGTGTGCCCTACCCAGCGGCAGCCGAACGAAGAACGCCGTGCTGCGCCCCGGCTCGCTCTCGACGTGGATCGTGCCGCCGTGCAGGGCCACTAACTCCTGCGTCAACGCCAGCCCGATGCCGGTGCCCTCATGCGCGCGCGTCGCCGTGCCATCGACCTGATAGAAGCGGTCGAAGATGTGGGGGAGTTGAGCGTGCGGAATGCCGGGGCCGGTGTCCCTCACAACGATCTCGACGCTCGCCTCGCCGGTCCCGTCAGGTGCCGCAGGCAAGATTCGACAGCGTACCTGCACGCTGCCTCCCTCGGGCGTGAACTTGAGGGCATTCGAGAGCAGGTTGACGAAAATCTTCTCGAGTTTGTCCGGCTCGAAATAGAGGTGCAGCGGGGCGGGCGGGGTGTCGAGCAGAAGCGTCACGTGCTTCCGCTCGGCCTGCGAAGCGAAAGCGAAGACGACATTCTTCAGAAACGGCAAGAGGTCCGCCTGGCGGGCGCGAAGGGTCATGCCGCCGGCTTCCAGGCGAGACAGATCAAGCAACTGGTTGATGAGCCGCAATAGACGCTCGCCGTTGCGCTCCATGAGGTGGAATTGTTGCCTGAGGCGCCTTTCCACAGGGCCGTACGCCCCGTCGAGCGCATCGTGCAAGGGCCCGAGGATCAGGGTCAGCGGGGTGCGAAACTCGTGAGAGATGTTGGCGAAGAAGCGGGACTTTATTTCGTCGAGTTCCAGGAGCTGCTCGGCCTGCGCCTGAAGCTGGCCCTTTTGCTCTTCAAGTTGGATGTTCTGGTGTTCGAGTTGGGCTTCGTGGGCGCGAAGCTGCTTGTTTGTCACCTGAAGGTTGGTTTTCTGGCGCTCCACCTCAGCCGTGCGTTGGCCGACAATTCTTTCGAGCATGCGGGTGCGCGCCTCCAGTTTCGCGACCCTCCAGCGCGTCACCCCATAAACGAAGCCCACGGCGAGCAAGCTGTAGAGCAGGTAGGCCCATCCCGTTCGCCACCAGGGCGGTAAGAGGGTAAAGGCGAACGTGCCTTCCCGGCTTATTTGCCCGTGCACGTCACGCGCTCGGACCCTGAACAGATAGTCACCCCCGGGCAGGTTGGTATAGTCCTTTTGTGCCTCCTCGCCCCAGGGCGACCACCCGGCGTCGAAACCATCGAGGAAGAACTGAAAAGAATGTGCAGCTACGCGCTCGGCCGGCGACCGGTCGAAGCTGGGGATGCCGACCGAGAAGCGAAGACCGTTGTCGACGTGCGCCAGCACGGTGGGGAGGCCGGGCCCTGTCGTGCTGCCGCCGAAGAGAAGCGAATCTGTGTTGAGCGTCGCCACTGTCCGTATCAGGGCCGGTAGCGGCATGGCCCGCCCGTCCTCCAGCGCCGGGTCAAAACGCGCGATGCCCTCGACGCCCCCGGCCCACACCGTACCGTCAGGTTCCGGATAGAGGACGTGGAGGTTCCAGGCCGCCAGCGGTGCAAGGGGCGTAACATCCCATTGGCCGGCACCGTCGGCGGCGCGGCGAAGCACGCCCGGCCCTGACGCCGTCAGCGCCCAGACCTGGCCCTGATCGTCTTCCCCGAGGAACCGAACGGGGGTAGCCAGATCCTCCAGAAGAACTGCCCGATCCGTCTCTACCCCCGCCTCGGTATCAGGGACGCGCCACAGGCCTTGCGGCCCCGCGAAGACCAGTTGGCCGTGCACGCGGTACACGTTGGTGTAGCCGGGCGCCAGGCC
>JAHEMB010000236.1 GCA_024643915.1 Rhodothermaceae bacterium
GACGAGGTATTCGCTCATACCCAGGCCCAGGCAGCGGGCGCGGTCCTCGGTGTGCGCCCACGCCGTCAGCGCCACGATGGGCACCGGGTGCGCCTCGCCCCGCTCGCGTTCGAGGGCGCGAATGAGGCGTGTTGCGGCGTACCCGTCGACGAAGGGCATCCGGCAGTCCATGAGGATCAGATCGTAACGGTCCTGCTGGAACGCCTCGACGGCCTCCTGGCCGTTCCGGACGACATCCGTGGCGCAGCCCGCCATCTCCAGCCATTGCCGGGCCAGGCGGCTGTGGATGTTACTGTCCTCGGCGATCAAGACGCGCAGACCGGTATACAGGCCCTCAGGCAGTAGGGTACTCATGCCAATAGGGGTTCGGTGGAGAAGGAGCACAGGGATGCCGGCGACAACCATTGTGCCGCCCAACAAAAGCGCCCTAATTCATCGTTTGGGTTTGTGAGCGCCCCCTCGCCGGGGGGTGAAAAGAAACGAGGCGGGAAGAAACTACCGCACCTTACCAATTCATTACGATCTGTCCGGCGCAGGGGGGGAGGGCGCGCGTTAGAGGGAGTGGCGAAGGCAGCCTCTGCGCTCCTTCGCGCGAATCGATGCCTCTAAACGTCCTTTAAACGAAAAGTAGATAGCTATGAGCAACCGCAGTGACGCCATCCAGAAACACCTCAGCGATCAGATCGGCCTCGAACGCCACATCCTCGAAGCCATCGAGCGGCAGCGTGAAGACGAGAAGCTGCGCGAGGAGGTCGAGGCGAACAAGCTTGTCATCCAGATCGAGCGCACCCTCAACCAGCATGTGACGGCCCTCGAAAGCCTCGCCGAGGCCTACGACGCCCAGGTCGAGTCGGTCGTAAAGAAAGCCGTGACGGAGCTGCTGGGCGTGGCCGCCGGCCTCTACGACAAAGTGCGCGACCACAAGGTCTCGCGGATGCTGCGCGACGATTACACGGCCCTCAGCCTCGCCGCGATGGGCTACACCGCCTTTCACACCTTCGGGCTGGGCATCAAAGAGGAGCGCATCGCCAACCTCGCCCTCAGCCACCTGAAAGACCTCACGCCCCTGCTCGTCGAACTGAGCAAGGTGCTGCCGGTGATGGTGGCGAAGGAAGGAAAGGAGGAGTACGACTTCGCCTTCGATCATGAGGTGGGTACGCTCGCCGTCAGCAACACCCAGGAGGCCTGGAGCACGGAAACGCTTCATCAGCCTGCCTGAGCACAGGGTCGGCACAAGACGAGGTAGCCAGACCGAGCGGGTGTCCTTTCGAGGGCGCCCGCTTTTTTTGTTCCGTCACGCTGTCGCGGAACGCGCTCCTCGTCAGGCTCAAGCGGAGGGCCTTCCCTGCCCGGGCGTAAGCGCTGCGTGGACGGCGGCGCGGGCGGTGCGGGCGTTAAAGGGCTTTTGCAGGAGCGTGCCCTCGGGCACCGGCCCGGTCTCGCCCGAGATGAACAGGACCGGGATCATGGCGAAGACGGGGTCGCTGCGGAGGATCGCGTGGAGTTCGAGGCCGTCCATACGCGGCATGCCTCGATCTACGATGATGAGGGCGAGGCCGTCCGGTAGGGCAGCCCGCGCCACAGCCAGGGCTTCCACCCCGTCGGCGGCTTCGAGCGTGTGGCCGGTGATGGGGCCGAGGCACCGCCGCAGATAAGCGCGGATATCGGCGTCATCATCGACAATAAGCACGAGCGGCTCCTGGGCCGGAGGCCGCGCCTCCCCCAGATCTCTCATAATGGTGTCTGTGCGAAAGGGTGAGGCTCGGTGACGAGCAGGGATTATCGCACGACTCGCAGCATGGAG
This sequence comes from Rhodothermaceae bacterium, assembly GCA_024643915.1. Taxonomy (GTDB): domain Bacteria; phylum Bacteroidota; class Rhodothermia; order Rhodothermales; family JAHEMB01; genus JAHEMB01. The sequence continues at coordinate 1,805 of JAHEMB010000236.1, forward strand.
CCGAATTGCTACCGTCGAGGAGGAAGCGCACGAGGGGCCGTGAGCGAGCGAGCCATGATCGAGACGTGTCTCCTCGATCATGGCTCGCTTGGTCCCACGGGTCCGGTTTTCTCGCGACGGAACGGTCGGCAGCCCTACTTGGCCAGGAAGGCTTGGCGCGTCTCATTGAAGGTCTCGCCCAGCGTGCGGATCGTGTAGAGACCGCTCGGCAGGGCTGCCGCCTCAAACGTGAACTGATGCGCCGTGTTGGGCGCCAGCGGGCCGTTGTGGAGGGTGGCCACCTGCCGGCCCAGCACGTCGAAGACCTGGATGGCCACGTGCTGCGCCTGCCCGAGGGTGAGGGTGAACTGGGCCTGCGGGTTGAACGGGTTCGGGTAGACCTCGCTCAGATCGTACTGCTGCGGCACTTCTTCCGTGTCCTCTACCGCCGTCACAACGGCGCAGTTCTGCGGGCCGAGGATGGCCTGTTCAAAAGTCCCAGCGGAGTTGTTGTCGAAGCCCGTGTTCACGAAGAAGTACTTCGTGTTGGGCTTGAGGTTGACCAGGAAGGCGGACCTCCGGTTCTGACCTTGTGCTGGCCAGTCGTCATTGTAGGCGACGAGGTTTTGCAGCGGATTGCTGATATCGAACGACTCTTCATAGAGCATAAGAAAGCCGTCAAAATCCTGCTCCGAGAAGAAAAAGAAAGGGCCACCGCAACTTGGGGTGAAGTTGTGCACTGCAAAGCGAGGCGAGAGGCCCGACGACACTGCGCAGGAAGCCAGCGAGGTCGGGTCCGCATTTGCTGTCGGGCAGTTCGGCCGGTTCCAGACAGGGCCGGCGGAGGTGTTTGCCGTGAGGTTGTTGCTGAGGTTCGTCCCATCGCTTACCAGAACGAGGCCGCCGGTGGGACCGGTAATGGTGTTGGTGTAAGCACCGAACTCATTGGTGTCGAAGCCCGTCGTGACGAGATGGTAGAAAGCGGCGATGTTCGCACCAGAATTATTGAGGCCCGTTGTTATCCTGGATACGCCAACATTTGGAGCATCGTCATTGAACGCCAGGACGTTGTTTGCAGGATTATTCGGGTCGAAGGGCGAATTTATCTGATTCAGATAGAGCATACCATCAAAGGTTTGCGTAGACAAGATATCATAGTTCCCGGCAGAACCAATGACAATGACATCGCGCTTGAAGCGCGCGGACACAGTGCCAGCCGTACATGCAGTCGGGATGGCACCTGTGCAATCCGGGCGGTTAAAGGATAGGCCATCGGTGGTATTCCCGGTGAACGAGACCTGCGCGCTGGCGTGTTGCACGCCAACGAGGCTGCCCAGGCAAAGCGCCAGGAAGAGGGTAAAAAGAAATCGTATGATGGTAGTTGTGGTTCTCATCAGGCCCTCGCCAGGTTTGTGGAGCTAATGGATGAAACGGGTTGTTCATCCGTCTACCTGCTTCGCTTGTGCGTGTCGGGTAGGGGGGCAGGAAGAAGGGAAGCATCCACGCGCCTTTCTTCCTGACCTCAGGATTATGATAGGCCCTGGGCTCAGAAAGGGGTATCACCAGCGTCTCAAAGTGTGTCCTGAGCGTCTCAGCACCCTCCCCAACCCGCACCTGCCGGGCCTGCACACCACCCAAGCGCGCCTGCCCCGTCACCTGGAGGCGCCCGTTCGGGCCATATAGGCCTGGGGCGAAGCGCCAAAGGCCTCGTTGAACCGCTTGCTGAAATGCGAGACGCTCTTGAAGCCGACGCTGTAAGCCACCTCGCTCACCGTGCCCGCCTCCGTCGCCAAACGGTGGGCCCCCTCCGCCAGCCGCATCTGCCAGATCAGCTCTGTCGGCGATACCTCCAGCAGCCCGGCGAAGCGCCGGTAGAGCGAGGCCCGGCTCTGCCCGAGCGCCTCGGCCAGGTCCTGTACCCCGAAGCCCTCCTCCGATAGGTGCGCCCAGATCACCGCGCGGACCGCTTCTAGAAATTCCTGATCGATCGCCGAAACCTCTGCCACCAAAGGATGGAAGTCGAACGGCCCGGCCTCGCGGCTGTACCGGGCCTGCAACTGTCGCCGCGAGGTGATCAGGTTTTCGACACGGACTTCCAGCTCCCGCACGTTGAAGGGCTTCGTCAGGTAGGCGTCCGCCCCCGTCTCCAGGCCGGCCATCTTGCTGTCCTGCGAGGCTTTCGCTGTCAGCAGGATGACGGGGATGAAGTCGAGGTCGGGATGGGTCTTGACGGCACGGCAGAGTTCGTAGCCGTCCATGCGGGGCATCATCACGTCGCTGACGATGAGGTCGGGGAGGGCCTCGGCGGCAAGAGCAAGGGCCGCTTCGCCGTCGGCGGCTTCGACGACGCGGTAGCGGCGGGCGAGGTGGCGGCGGAGGTAGGCGCGCACCTGGGCGTTGTCGTCCACCACCAGCACCGTCGTCACGTCCTCCCCCTCGGGCTCGGCCACTTCCTGTCCGTCGCCGCCTGCCGGGAGCGGGGCGGCGTCCGAAAGCGCGATATCGCCGGCCAGCGTTGAGACGGGGGCCGGGCGGGGCGGGGCCGGCCGCGCCGCTACCCTGGCATGTTCCGCTTCGGTGAAGTGCGCGTCGCCCAGGCGCAGGCGGAGCGTGAAGGTGGTGCCGCGTCCCACCGTGCTGTCTACTTCAATCGTGCCCTTGTGCAGCGCCACCAGTTCGTGCACGAGGGCCAGCCCGATGCCCGTGCCGGATTGCCGGCGCGTGGAGGAATCGTCGGCCTGGTAGAAGCGCTCGAAGAGGTGCGGCAGGTGCGCCTCGGCGATGCCGGAGCCGGTGTCGCGCACGCGCACGATCAGCCAGCCCGCGTGCGCGGCGGCGTCCTCCGTTGCCATCTCCATCACAATGGTCCCGCCCTCGGGGGTAAACTTGAAAGCGTTGCCGAGCAGGTTGCCGATGACCTTGTCGATGCGCTCGGCATCGAGGAAGGCCATCACGGGCTGGTCGGGCAGGGCGAGCTGAAATGTGATGCGCTGGCGTGCGTCCCGCACCGTGAAGCGATGGCTGACGCGTTCGACCAGCGCCTTCGCGTCGACGAGGCCCACGTTGAGCCGGAGATGGCCGGACTCCAGGCGGGCGATGTCGAGGAGCTGGTTGACGAGGCGCAGGATGCGTCGGCTGTTCTCTGCGGCGACGCCAATCTGTTGCCGCAAGTCTTCATCCAGCGCTCCGTACTCCCCCTCCAGCATGTCTTCGAGCGGCCCGACGATGAGCGTGAGGGGCGTGCGGAACTCGTGCGAGATGTTGGCGAAGAAGCGGCTCTTGGCCGTGTCGAGCGATTTGAGCTGGACTTGGGCTTCCCGCAGCCGCGCGTTGGTCCCTTCCAACTCGCGGTAGGTCTTCTGCAACACCGTGTAGGCCCGGTCGCGCTCTTGCTGCAAGAGCCGCCGCCGCCAAACACGGTCTGTAGCGAAGACCGCGCCGGCGAAGAGAAGGCCATAGAGCAAGTAGGCCCAGGGCGTGCGCCACCACGGCGGCAGGATCGTCAGGCGGATGGAGGCGCCCTCCTCGTTCCAGACGCCGTCGCTGTTGGCGGCTTTGACGTGGAAGACGAACGCGCCCGGCGGCAGGTTGGTGTAGGTCGCCTCGCGCTGCCGGCCCACGTCGCGCCAGTCGTCGTCGTAGGGTTCGAGCCGGTAGGCGTAGCGGTTCTCGGCGGGGTTGCTGAAGTGAAGCCCGACGTAGTCGAAGGTGACGTCGTTCTGATCGTGGCGGAGGGTGAGCGCCACCGTCTTCGACAGACGCTGTTGGAGCGGTGAGTCTCCGCCGACAGGCACCGGCTCGCCAAACAACCGGAGACCGGTCAGGACGACCTCCGGCGGGTGGGGGTTGTCCCGCACCTCCGCTGGAAAGAAGGCATTGAGGCCCTTCGGACCGCCGAAGAACAACTCGCCCGTATTGGGACTTTTGTGGTAGGCCCAGGAGTTATAGGCCAGGCCCTGCAACCCATCGTCCGTGTCGTAATTTCTGAAGGTTTCCCTGGCGAGGTCGAACCGCGAGAGGCCGCCGTCAGTGCTCACCCAGACGCCCCCCTGATCGTCACAGAGCAGCCCCTGCGCGCCGTTGTCGGGCAGGTCGCTGTTCTGCACCGTATAGCGTGCGAAGCGCTCTGTCCGTTTGTCGAAACGATTGAGCCCCCCACCGAATGCGGCCACCCATAGCACGTCGGGCTGCTCCAGATGCCCACAGAGGCCGAACACCATGGGGCCGGCGATGCTGTGGGGGTTAGCCGGGTCGGGGCGGTAGTTCATGAACGTCTCATGCGAAGGATCGAAGCGGTACAGCCCGCCCCGGCTCGTGCCCAACCACAGCATGCCTTCTTCGTCCTCGTAGATCGAATCCATGTAGCCCAAGTCACCCTCGATAGGGAAATGGGTGAAGCGGCCACGGGCCCGGTCGTCCATGCGGCTGAGGCCGAAGTAGCGGCTGCCGATCCACAGGCGCCCTGCCCGGTCCTCAAACAGGCTGGTGATCCCTTCCGGCGACAGGCTCCGGGGGTCGGCGGGA